>JAUUYD010000447.1 GCA_030590585.1 Spirochaeta sp. | reverse complement strand
ATAAAAAGAGCGGATCGACAACCGTGCAGAGAGGCCGAGAAGGCATATAATTAATTATTATTGACAAAAAGGGTTGGGTACCATATTATACCCTCACGCTGAATAACGTTCATATATAGGAACAGCGTTTTGGATGTTGTAGTGGTAGGTAGTGTTCGGAAAGCTATTCGAATTTTGGATGCTCTAAGCAGCAATGAGGGCTTGGGTGTTACCGAGCTCAGCAGGAGCCTTGATTATCCTAAAAGCAGTGTCCACTCCATTCTGAAAACCTTGGAGTCAGAGAGTCTCATTGAAAAAAATGCTGAGACCGCCAAGTATCATCTTGGGCTCAAGCTGATTGAATTCGGGAACCGGGCCCAGCTGAATCTGGATATCTGTAAAATCTCCCATCCTTATCTGAAGAATCTTAATAAGCTGACAGATGAGACCGTGCATCTAACCGTTCTGGACAACAATGAAGTTCTTTATGTTGATTGTATCGAATCAAAACAGTGGCTTCGAACCTATTCGGTTATTGGTTTACGGGCTCCTCTGTACTGTACGGCCGTCGGGAAAGCACTCATGGCCAACCTGGATTACAACCATGCCTGGAAAATTATCAGGGAACAGGGATTGAATCGTATTACTGAAAACACAATAACTGAAGAAGATGTCATGTTCACGGAGTTGGAATCCATCAGAAATCAAGGTTACGCCATAGATAATATGGAGCATGAAGATCATCTTGTGTGCGTTGGTGCTGCAATCAGAGATGCCAAAGGAGAGGCTTTTGCCTCGATAAGCGTATCCGGACCGGTTTCCCGTCAGGACATGTCAAAAATCGATGAATTGGGAATTCGAGTTATGGAGGCAGCCCGGGAGATATCCTGGAAACTGGGGTACCGCTCAGCTGTATAATCTGGAAATATTAGGTCGTTGACCTATGTAAATATTAGTCGTTGGGCTGCTCTGAGATATACGATTTCAGAATGGTCTTAAGGGGGTTCCTAATGGTAAAGAAAGTCGTTTTCATCGCTATGATGATTGCTCTCATCTCTACATTTGCGTTTGCAAGTGGTGGAAGTGATGATGAGGCAGCAGCCGCTCCGGCAGAAGAAATGTCGATCCAGGTGAGCTGGTCCAGTATTTCGACAGCTGAGACCGCATTGTCGAAATCCATGCAGAAATTCAAGTTCGAAGTTGAACGTCTCTCCGGAGGGAGAATCAGCGCAGACTTGTACAATGGCGGTCAGATTTTCACCCAGGAAGGTGAATTATCGGCGGCTCGGGAAGGTACTCTGGATATGGCTTATTACGCTGCCGGATGGGTTGCGGAATGGGTTCCATATTTGGGTCAGATCAATGCGGTTTACACATTTACCGGCTACGATCATATGAGGGCTGTTTACTCCGATCCTGAGATCTGGGGAAAAATCGTAAAAGATGTTTCTGAGAAAGTGGGTGTAAGGCCTCTGGGAGCATTCTATCTGGGTACTCGTGAACTCAACCTGGTGGAGAGTGTCGGTGAAGTTCGTCATCCCGATCAAATGGCCGGAGTCAAACTGCGGACACCGAACAGTCCCAACTGGATTGCTCTGGGTAAAGCTCTTGGCGGAAGCCCGACTCCCATGAGTTTCGGGGAAGTATATATGGGCCTTAAAACCGGAGTGGTTGAGGGGCAGGACAATCCACTGCCGACAGACAGAATCCAGAAGTTTTATGAGCCGACAAAATACATCGTTATGACGGATCATGTTGTCGATACAGTATGGCCGAGTATGAATCTTGCCCGTTGGGATTCTCTTTCCAAGGGAGATCAGGACATCATTCTGGAAGCCATTGAGATTGCCAGACAATACAATGATGAACTCCAGCGCGGCCGCGAATCTGATGATCGTGCCTATCTTGAATCCCAGGGGATTATCTTCATAGACGATCCTGATAAAAAGGCCTTTCAGGAGTATGCCAAATGGTCGTATCAGAATGAAAGCCAGAACGTTTCAAGTGAGTGGGATTGGGATTTTTACGATAAAATACAGTCTCTTCAGTAGTCAACAGTAACTAATAAATAGCCGGCTCTTTCAATAATGTGAAGGGGCCGGTTGATCTCGATAAGACGTGGCACGGGGGTTCTATGTCTGAAAAACAACAGCTCTTGAAAAGGGGTGGGCAAACAGTTCTCGATATAATCGAGATCTATCTACCGACTTTGTCATTCATAGTTCTATTTGTGGTGTTTCTAATCCAGATTTTTTTCCGCTATCTCTTTGAGCCTCTTACCTGGCCGATGGAATTATCTCTATTTTGCTATCTCTGGACCATACTTCTCGGAGTTTGTTTTGCCCAGAGAGATGACGATCATATCAGATTTACTCTTTTTTACGATAGTGTGAAGCCAAAGTCTCAACTATGGATAAGAATTATCGGGAATATCCTGCTGGTAAGTTCCTTTGGAATAGCTCTTTATCCTTCTTATAAATATGTCAATTTTATGAGTTTCAAAAAATCCAATGTTTTACTGATTCCGATGGATTGGGCTTATTTCCCTTTTATTGTCATGATGGTTCTTCTTATCGGCCGGTTTTCTCTGCAGTTGGTAAAGGATATTAAAATCCTTATCAGGGGAGATGAATAATATGAACCTTCCCCTGATAATATTTGTGATTGCCTTCGCGTCTACTTTTTTTCTTCGGATTCCCATCGGATTCGGTATGATGATGTCCTCAATTTTTTATTTTGCTCTGGCCGGGGGACCTGCGGCTCCCATCAGTATGATGGCAACCCAATTCCTGTCACAGATGAATGTTAAATTCGTTCTTATCGCTGTTCCGTTGTTCATCTTCGCGGCAAAAATAATGAATTCCAGTGAGATTACCGACATGATCTTCAAATTCGCCAATGCTCTTGTCGGTCGTTGGCGGGGGGGGATGGGGCATGTAAATGTTGTAGCATCCCTTATCTTTTCCGGAATGACCGGTTCCGCAATTGCGGATGCTTCGGGTCTTGGTCTTATGGAAATTGAAGCCATGAGAAAGCATGGATATGATGATGGATTCTCCTGTGCCATCACGGCATCTTCGGCTACAATCGGACCGGTTTTTCCGCCAAGCATCCCCATGATATTCTATGCTCTTCTCTCAGGATCGTCTGTGGGTGCACTTTTTCT
>JAUUYD010000075.1 GCA_030590585.1 Spirochaeta sp. | reverse complement strand
TCTCCTTCATTATCGAATTCATCCTGAATGTCTCCGACTATTTCCTCAAGTATATCTTCCATGGTGAGAATACCTGAAACGCCCCCGTATTCATCAACCGCAATGGCGATATGAACACGGCGCTGCTTCATTTCCTTCAGTAGAGAATCAAGTTTCATGCTTTCCGGAACAAAATAAGCCGGGCGAAGAACTTCCGGAACAGAAATCTTTTCACTCTTGATTAAAAATCCCAGAAGATCTTTGACGTACAGAATACCAATGACATTATCAATTGTTTCCCGATAAACAGGAAATCTCGAATGACCTGAATCCATCAATTTGGATATTGATTCCTGAGTCTCGGCATCTTCGGCAATAAAAACAGTATCAATACGGGGAATCATTACTTCCTTAACTGAAGTTTCCGATAACTCGACGATGCCCCGAACCATTCCCCGTCCGTCGGCATCAAGGCCTTCAAGATCTTCCGATTCAATTGGATCGATGTCATTTTGTTGTTTTTTTAATCCGAAAAACTTTTTGATTATTGTCATCACTGATTGTTATTCATCAAACTTCCGGTTCCAGCCAGAAGCTCCTCCTGTAATTTCAGCATTCCCGTGTCGTAGTTATCACCGGGATGGTCCAGTCCGTTCAGATGAAGAATGCCATGAATTATAACACGCCGCAGTTCCTCTTCGAATGGATTATCCCATTCCCGGGAGTTTCTCGCCACTGTTTCAAGGGAGATGATAACATCACCGACTTCAATCGGAACGCCGGGAATCCTGGGGATTTCTTCACCATCATCCTGTACAAAGGATAAGACGTCAGTGGCAATGTCAATATTTCTCCATCGACGGTTGTACTCACGCATCCTCTCATCATCAGTAACAACAAGTCCCATTTGCCAGTTATCCTTATTCAGTTCTTTCAGTATACCCTGTACAAATCCAATCAATTGGCCGACTTCCGGCGGAGTATTGTCAATTTCAGATATCAGTTCAATACTATTCATTTCTTAAGGTTCTTTGGGGTACTCGATTCTTGTGTGGAAATGACCTGTCAGTACGTGGACAAATGTTGATTTTATTATTTCCAGATCTCTGAGGGTCAGATCACACTCATTGAGTTCAGCCGTGCGGAATCGGTCCATAATCAGATCCCAGACATATTTTTCCAGTTTAGCTGCTGTCGGTTTTTTAAGTGTTCTGGTGGCTGCCTCAGCGTTATCCGCCAGCATGACAACCGCGGCCTCACGGCTCATGGGTTTCGGGCCGCCGTAGGAGAAATCATCAGGACTGGCAGAATCGCCGCCTTTCTCCTTTAACGCTCTATCGTAAAAATACCTGATGACGCTGGTTCCGTGGTGCTGTTCAATTACAGCCAGAACTTCATCCGGCAGACGCAGCTCCCTGCCTTTTTCCATACCAATCTTCACGTGAGATTTGATGACTGCCACAGAAAGGGATGCTTTCAACTCATCATGCTTATTCTCACCCTTCTGATTTTCAACAAAAAAATTAGCCTGGTCTATTTTCCCTATGTCGTGATAGTAGGCGCCAACCCTCGCCAGCAAACCATCGGCACCGATGGCATCACAAGCCGCCTCCGCAAGATGCGCGACATTGTGTGAATGTATGTATGTTCCGGGAGCCTGAAGCCTCATTCGCTTGAGAATCGGAACATTCTGATCTGAAAGCTCGATTAGACGGAAGGTGGTTGCGGTATTCAGAACATGCTCAAGCAAAGGAAGAAACGCAAGGCTTAAAATGCCTGTAATCATGCCGTTGACTGCGGCCCAGGCGGACATAATCAAAATGTCAGTTACGGGCTTACGTACCAAAAAACCTGTAAACAGTGTCGAGACAGCCATGATGATTGCCAATCTCGGGCCGGCTCTGAGAAGGCCCATTCTGGATTCCCTCTTCTTAACAGATAATGTGCCCCCAATACCGGCAGATAGTGTAATTAAAAAATCATGACTGTTTCCCTGGGTGAGAAAATAGATCAGGAACGCCATTAGAACCGAAGATAATACGGCCAGACGGCGATCCTGCAGAAGTTGTGCCAGAAGGAGGGTGAAAAGAGCTGTCGGCATGATAACCGAAACGGTCAGGTTATCCTGGTATTTGACAAAAACAGTAAACAAGGCCGCAACAAGGAGATACGTACCGCAAAGAGATATGTATAACCAGAGGGTTTTGGAATTGTGTAAAGTGATGGAAAAATTCCGTGCAACGACAAGACCCAATGCAAAAATAATTGCCATGTACAAAAAAGGATCAAGGAAATTATGATAACCGATATTTCGCTGTTCACGCAGTGCATCGAGAATCCGGGCCTGTTGTGCTGTAACGATATTTCCTGAAGAGAGTAATTTGGTTCCCTCAATGACTGAGAGGCTCACCGGCTCTGTAGCAGCTGCGGTTTCATCCCTGTTTTTCCTGGACAAAAGAGGATTGATATATCCGTTGGGCTCCGCAAAATATGTCACCAGGGCAGTTACAAATTCCGTATCATCAGATGATAGAGCAGATAGATCCTCAAAAGATCTGATTCTATCAGGGAGATTATCCGGTATGGTTACAGCATCACGAATGAGAGTTACCCGCCGGTCAGGCTGTGCTTCACTATAAATCACTTCGATAAGTCCGGAAGCTGATGCATCATCACTGGTATCAAGTCTGAATATTCCACCGAACTGAAGAGACTGCAGCGTATCACGGGTTAACAGCAGGAGATTATTCAGTTCCTCATCATTTCTTGAAGACTCCCTGTCAATCAAACTTGCGGCACCCGGGAATTCCCCCCGGAGGGCTGCCGCGGAATCCCCCGAAGCGCGATTCAGAATGGCCGGACCCAGTAATGAAAAAAATCTGTCGTATCGGTCAAGAACCGCATCTGTAATTTCACTTCTCACATTATAAACAGGTGATACCAGCTTCTGCTTCAGGTTGACAACCTTTGCTGTGGCTTCTTCATCTATAAAACTGAAATTGTATTCCAGATAAAAATCTTCATTAACCAGATCGCCTTCCTTATATCTTAGAGCTTTATCACGTGAGGTTATCAATCTGGCCTGATCTACGGTTATCAGCAGCAGGGAGGCTAAAAACCATGCTGAGAGTATGTATACCCATTCACGTTTAAAAAGAGGAGTTTTTTGTAACCCGGCCTTCATCTCGTCACGGAGGCTAAAGTTTGCTTTCGTAGGCATCTATAATCTTCTTTACCAGCGGATGTCTTACAACATCCTCACTTGTGAATTCACTGACCGCTATATCATCCACATTCTGTAGAATACGTACAGCGTCAGCCAAACCCGATCTTCCTGGAGATGGAAGGTCAACTTGAGTTATATCACCTGTAACAATAGCACGTGAGCCTTCGCCCAGGCGTGTAAGAAACATCTTCATCTGTTCAATAGTCGTATTCTGAGCCTCATCAAGTACAATATAACAGTTTTTAAGACTGCGTCCCCTCATATATGCAAGAGGGGCCACTTCAAGCTGTCCATTAGCTCTGAGCCGTTCCAATAACTCAGGATCAACAAGATCTTCCATTGCATCATACAGAGGCCTGAGATACGGTGCGAGTTTTTGAGTCAGATCCCCCGGGAGAAAACCGAGATTCTCACCTGTTTCAACAACCGGACGAGTCAAAACAATTTTCCTCTTTTTTCTTGAGAGAAGTTCCATAAGGGCATGCGCCACAGCCAGATATGTTTTACCGGTACCAGCCGGCCCTATGCTGAATACAAGATCCCTGGTGGACATCTGTTTTATATAACTGGTTTGCTGACGGTTTCTGGGATAAATTCGTCTTGTGCCGCCGGGTATCCTGATAACACTCTCCCTGAATGCCTCAATATCAGCATCATCACCTGATTCCAGTGACGCGAAAATTGATCTGAGCTGCTGACAGCTCACCGCTTCTTCGGATTCTGCAATCTCAACAAGCCGATCTAACAGACTGCGAAAGAGAATACGGCTTTCCTCATCCGTAGATTCAAGCAGAATCTCATTACCCCGGGTTCTTACCGGTGTTGAGAGTAAGCTGCTGATCTCGTTGAGATTACGATCGTTGGGGCCGCATACGGCACCAAGGAGTCTGGGGTTTTCAATAATTATTGTCAGATTGCTGCTCAATACCTCCATTCTAACGAGGCTGATAATCCGAGGTCAAGAATGTCACTTGAAGGAATCAACACTCCAGGAATCCTTGCTGAACTTGGTCATCTGGTTGAACATGGGCAGCGAATTCCATTTGACATACAGACTGAACTCCGATTTCCATCGGTATTGATCTGAAGTCAAGTCTAAAGCCGGCCAGCCGCTGTATTCTATTGTCAAATCCCAACTCCTTAAATGATGCACAAGGGATAAATCAAAACGATCCATATTAAATTGTGATTCACGCCGATCCTGAATATTAAAAAGATTAAAGGATCTGAACAGGTCTTCAAAGAAACTGTAATCACCGGTAATCCCCAATTCATCCCGCCACCAGGGAAAATACAGGTACATACTGTTGTTGGTCGATGAAAAGGATAATTGAAGGTCCAGAAATTTAAAAATATGAAACTCCTGGGTCCATTTAAAACTGAAGACATTATCTGTCGGTTGATTCAGATTGATATTCCATGAGCTGTCAAAAATAGTTTTGGTATGAATCCGGTTCTTCCATATAGGAGGAGGGTCAAACTCACGCTTGTATGAAAATCTCAGAGTGCTGGGAATGAATCCTTCAGGTCCTTTCTCCCAATTGTATGAAATAGAGTTCCAGTTATACTCAGTACCGAAACTGGCCACGAATCGGGTTTCAAATCCCCAGAATCGAAAAATAGTCTCTGCATTGGTAAATCGTAAGTTATCACTATCGTACCTGGCTGATTGTGAAATGGTGACTTCATCTTTCCAGCCGGTCCAGGATACACCCATGATGAACGGCTGGGGGGTCCATCCGGTATTGTCGAATGTTGTCTGTTGACTGATATCCGCTTTAAAGCCGTCAATGCTGACTCCTGTGCCGGCATTCAGGGTTAATCGCTGATCCAGGGGAGGAATGACGGCTATACTTGAAAGAGAAAAATTGAGGATACTCGGTTTCCAGACAGCCTTTGCTGAAACTTCATGCTGACGAAAATTCTCTTTATCGGAGATCCATTCGTTGGAATAGTCCGGGCTGCCTGCAGTTGCTCCTTGAGAAAACTGACGCGAAAATAGAGTAGCATCGATACCGTAACTCAATGACGTCTCGGATAAGGGCTGTAAGCCCTGAAAGGGATTAATATACATAGTGAAACGATTGTCCCAGAGTAACTTCGTATACTGGTAATCTTCTAAACGTGTCGTATCGTTGACAGGGGCATTATTGCCGAAAATATCCGAATGAGTCTGGTAGAAACCTGAAAGGTTTGTCGAACCGCTTAACCCGGTCAACCCATCCCAGAAATCTATTTTATACGAAAGATCAGCCCTCTGAGTGCTGTTTATTCGAGCTGCTTCAAAACCGAAATCGATATCCGACGGAGACTGCCAATTGGTACTGTCTGCCTTATCCTCTATAAAAAACTGGGTTTGAAGTCCATAGTTGAAAGAGGCCTTCAGTAAGCCTGCAGAGTAGACCGCGTCGAAAGATTTCTCGTAGGGTACGGGTTCCGGTCCCGGGAGAATATCTTCATCAGCACTCTCTTCCATTTCTGTTGAATCATCAGTTTCCGGAATATCAATTCTGTTCACTGACCATACTGGTGAACCGCCTTTCAGCGACACTGTTATATCCGGTAATATCAATCGGTCAGGATAGTAAAAATTCCGTGCCGGATCGTACAGCGCATCCGGATTGCCGGATCCCACAATATCCGCGTTAGCTTTATTCTGCCACGAGAGTGAAGTTCTGAAACTATCAAGAGCTAAAGTCTGCAGCCATGGGGCTGTTCCGACTGGTGAGAATGATTCAGAACCGCTGATTTCCCATCGCATTTCTGTAACAAGGTCCGGATCGTTGACATCCGTACCCTCCTCTCCAAGAAGGAAATTCAACCAGTCAAAATTTTCTTTTCTGTTTCCGAAATCCTCAAGATAATATGGATCGGAATACCAATTCATATAAAATGACCAGCGATTTACAGCCATATCCAGCTTGGTTCCCCAGCGAAAGGGAATTACATATTTTCCCAGATAGCTGTTGTTCCAGAAAACCCTTGAATTACCGCCGTCATCGAAGTAGACGCTGCCGTTTGAATCAATACTCCGGCTTACGCCAACTGTCGCGTAGAAGTTCAAAGAACCCAGGTTCCCGATTTCCGGAAAATCGCCGAACAGCCCGGTCATGGCCCCCAGTGCTGTATAGATATCAAGCATATATTTAAGGGTATTTTTGTCCGGCGGTTTATCAGAATTTGCGGAACTGCTTCTGACAAGAAAAAGCCCGTCCCTCTCCACGTCATAATCTGTACTTGCTGAATCACCAAAGCCCATAATGGAAAATCCATCATCCTGTTCCTTATAGCCCATCAGATAGGTTGTGGTCTGCAGGTAATAACCAACCCTTGTTCTGAAACCGATAACCGGATTGAACAGCATATCACTACCGGATTTCCAATAAAACGGAAGATATAATACAGGGACATGTCCGACATAAAGGGTTGCACTGAAAAGACCCCACTCCCCGGAGCCGGTAATCCATATTTTTTTCGCCTTCAGGGCATAATCAGGATTGGGATCGTCATGACTTGTAATAACGCCATTATCAAGAATCAGGATATCAGGCCCCGAACGTTTGATGGATTCACCCCTGAAAAAGAAATCAACAGATTGATCATCAACATCCTGCTGTCTTTCAGATGTACCCCGGAATATCACACCCGTCCAATCTGTTACCTTGAATGTAAGACTGTCACCTGTAAAGTGCTCTTCCCGGCCTCCGGTATCAACGGTATATTCGATATTCCCAATGGCCGAAATGGTATTTCGTTCCTGGTTGAAGATGACAGAATCCGCTTCCACCCGGTGTGATCTGCCCCTGTCCGATTCATTAACAGTAATAACAACTTCACCGGAAAGGCGGATTATTGATTCTGATTCCTCTGTGTCGATATTCACCTGGAAGTATTCGCTGCGTCTGGCGGACTCTATTACAACCCTCGTACCTCCGGAGTCCTTTGATGCATCGATATTTCCCGATGATCCAAGACCATAGTACGCTCTGAGTCTCTGCCTTAAAGCCTCATCATTACCTTTATCACTCAGGTTGAGTACCAGACACCACGCTTCCAGTTCATCCCGCCGGGAAGTTTCAATGTCCAGATCCAGACTTTTAGTGAGCAGATCAGAAGTCTCAGTAGCACCGGCTGACTCCTGTCCTGAAAGATAAGAAACCTCAATTAAATTGATTACGAAAAAGATTAATAGAAAAAAGAAAAAACGGTTATGGGCCGCTCCAAGGAGGAACAACCGGGGTTGAACTCTGTCATCTACGGTTATCACCGTTGTTTTAGAACTTCCTTCAAATATCGACCGGTATGTGAAGAGTCGGATTCAGCCACAGATTCGGGTGTACCATATGCAACAAGCTCTCCGCCTCCATCACCTCCCTCGGGCCCTAGATCGATGATGTGATCAGCCTGTTTAACAACATCAAGATTGTGCTCAATCATGCAGATGGTGTTCCCGCGTTCAACAAGCAGCTGAAGAACTTCAAGGAGCTTTTTTACATCGACAAAATGCAGGCCGGTTGTCGGTTCATCAATAATATAAAAAGTGTTACCGGTACTTCTTTTGGATAATTCAAGTGATAGTTTTACCCGCTGTGCCTCACCGCCGGACAGGGTTAAAGCGGACTGACCGAGTTTAATATAACCAAGGCCGACATCGTTGAGAGTTCTTAATCGGTTGGCAATGGATGGAACTGCAGTAAAAAAAATCAATGCTTCCTCGCTGTTCATTTCCAGTACCTCATGGATGTTCCGGCCTTTATAACGCACCTCAAGAGTTTCCCTGTTAAAGCGCTTCCCCCTACAAACATCACATCTTACATATACATCAGGAAGGAAGTGCATCTCGATTTTCTTTGTCCCGGCTCCTTCACAGGCTTCGCAGCGCCCGCCCTTCACATTGAAGCTGAACCGTCCGGGTTTATATCCCCTGGCCTTTGCCTCAGGAAGACCTGCAAAAAGCTCTCTGACAGGTGTGAACAACCCGATATAAGTTGCGGGGTTGGATCTCGGTGTCCGGCCTATAGGACGTTGATTGATGCTGATAACCTTATCGATGTAGTCAATTCCTGTAATCCTGTCATATTCACCGGTGGGCAGATGGGTGCGACCGATGGAATTTGAGAGAACCGGATACAGAATATCACTGAGTAAAGTCGATTTACCGGAACCGGAGACACCGGTAATAGTGACAAACTTTCCCAGAGGAATATCAACATTTATGTTCTTGAGGTTATGCTCACGGGCTCCGGTGATACTTATAGTTTTACCGTTCCCCTTTCTCCGTTTTCCGGGTACTTCAATAAAATCAACACCACTTAAGAATCTTCCTGTGGGACTGTCCGGATCAGAGAGTATAGTTTCAAGGGTTCCCTGAGAAACAACTCTACCGCCATGAATCCCTGCTCCCGGTCCCATGTCCACAAT
>JAUUYD010000056.1 GCA_030590585.1 Spirochaeta sp. | reverse complement strand
TTCAGGTTTTCGAGCAGACCAGAGGTATCGGTATAGGGGAAAAGGTTGAGTTCTCCGGAGAAATGCTGGCCGTTGAACTGGGCCCCGGCCTTCTGGGTCAGGTGTATGATGGTTTACAGAATCCTCTGCCTAAACTTGCCGAAAAAGCCGGCTTTTTTCTTGAGCGCGGAGTCTACTTGGAAGCACTGGACAGGGAGACTGAATGGGCTTTCAAGCCGTCGGTAAGTATCGGCGACAAAGTTAATGCCGGAGTCTGTCTGGGCATTGTTCCTGAAGGTCCTTTTGAACATAAAGTAATGGTACCTTTCAATCTCAAAGATGAATATATTGTTAAGAGTGTTAAACCTGAAGGATCCTATACGGTTTCAGAAACAATCGTTGAAGCTGAAGATTCACGCAGTGCGGCAATATCTTTCACAATGGTTTTTGAATGGCCTGTCAAACGGCCGATTACTCTTTATGAGGAGAGATTGAAACCCGTTGAACCAATGGTTTCCAAAGTTCGCCTGATGGATACCTTCTTTCCAGTCGCCAAAGGCGGTACATACTGTATTCCAGGACCTTTTGGAGCCGGAAAAACTGTTTTACAGCAGATTACCAGCCGGCATGCTGAAGTCGATGTCGTTATTATCGCAGCCTGCGGTGAACGCGCCGGCGAGGTTGTTGAAACATTGAAAGAGTTTCCTGAACTCATCGACCCGAAGACAGGCAGATCTCTGATGGAACGAACCATTATCATCTGCAACACTTCATCGATGCCTGTCGCTTCCCGGGAAGCTTCTGTTTATACCGCAGTAACCCTGGGGGAGTATTACCGGCAGATGGGGCTTGATGTTCTGCTTCTGGCTGATTCAACCAGCCGCTGGGCTCAGGCCATGCGTGAGATGTCGGGACGCCTTGAGGAAATACCCGGGGAGGAAGCATTCCCGGCTTATCTGGAATCCAGTATTGCTGCTTTCTACGAACGCGCCGGAATTGTCAGACTGAATGATGGTAATATCGGATCGGTAACAATCGGAGGTACGGTAAGTCCTGCCGGCGGAAACTTTGAAGAACCGGTGACTCAAGCCACACTGAAAGTTGTCGGGGCATTCCATGGTCTTTCCCGTGAAAGATCTGATGCTCGAAAATATCCCGCAATCCATCCAACCGAATCATGGAGTAAGTACAACGGAATTATGCCGCCTGATCATGTGCAATATGCCCATAATATCCTGGCCCGTTCAGGTGAAATTGAAGCCATGATGAAAGTTGTCGGTGAAGAAGGTACCAGCCTTCAGGATTACATCATTTTTCAGAAGGGTGAATTCCTTGATGCAGTCTACTTTCAGCAGAATTCTTTTGATGCGGTTGACGCGGCGGTAACACCGGAAAGGCAGATAAAGGTTTTTGGTCAGATTCTTGTGTTTCTGGCAGCAGAACTGAATCTGAATGACAAAGAAGAGGCCCGCCGCTGGTTTTATCAGCTGAGACAGAAGTTCCTAGATTACAACGGCGCTGAGTGGCGCAGTGATGACTTCTCCAGACTTGAAAAAGAAATTACTGAGATGGTTCAGTCAAAATCAATCGGTACCGACACGCGTGCTGCCGCAATTCTGGAGGACCTGAAGAAATGAGCAAGGTATACAGCAGAATTGAATCCATAGCCGGTAATGTTGTCATTGTTAAAGCCGACGGTGTACGTTACGGCGATCTGGCCCAGATCAACACTACATTCGGAACATCACTGGCTGAAGTGATTAAGCTGGATAAAGATCTGGTATCCCTTCAGGTTTTTGCCGGCAGCCGGGGTATCTCGACGAAGGATGAAGTCAGATTCCTTGGAAAATCCATGCAGATTTCATATTCGGAATCACTGCTGGGACGTGTATTCAACGGTTCCGGAGAGCCTCGTGATAAAGGACCGAAACTTTCCGAAAATTTGATTTCAATCGGTGGACCGTCCTTCAATCCGGCCAGAAGAATTATTCCCAGAAATATGGTACGTACCGGAATACCGATGATCGATCTGTTCAACACTCTGGTTGAAAGTCAGAAGCTGCCCATCTTCTCGATATCCGGAGAGCCTTACAATGAAGTATTGGCACGAATCGCCCTTCAGGCGGAAGTTGATCTGATAATTCTCGGCGGTATGGGACTTAAATACGATGACTATCTCTATTTCAAGGAAACACTTGAGGAAGGCGGGGCATTGAGCCGGTCGATACTCTTTATTCACACCGCATCAGATCCGGTAGTGGAGAGTCTGATGGTTCCGGATATTTCCCTTGCGGTAGCTGAAAAGTTTGCCCTGGACGGCAAAAAGGTTCTTGTACTTCTTACTGATATGACTAACTTTGCCGATGCCATGAAAGAAATTGCCATCACCCAGGAACAGGTTCCGTCAAACCGCGGTTATCCCGGAGATTTGTATTCTCAGCTGGCAAGCCGATATGAAAAAGCGGTGGATATTGAAGGTGCGGGATCTATTACAATACTTGCTGTGACAACAATGCCCGGAGACGATGTAACACACCCCGTACCCGATAATACAGGCTACATAACCGAAGGTCAGTATTATTTGAGAAACGGCCGTATAGAACCATTCGGCTCTCTAAGCCGCCTTAAGCAGCAGGTGAACGATAGAACCAGAGAAGACCATCGGTCGTTGATGGATGGAATGATTAAAATCTATGCATCATACAAGGAGGCCCTTGAGAAGCAGTCAATGGGTTTCATGATGACCGATTGGGATGGAAAACTGATCAAATATGGCGAATTGTTTGAGAAGGAAATGATGGATCTTACGGTCAATATTCCCCTGGAGCAGGCTCTTGATAATGGGTGGAGGATACTCTCTGAATGTTTTGATAAGGAAGAAACCGGACTGCGTTCAAACCTGATTAAAAAGTTCTGGCCGGAAGCAGGAGAATAATGGCCAATATCAAGCTCACAAAAAATGAGCTCAAAAAACAAAAAGATGCTCTGAAGATGTACACCCGTTATCTTCCAACGCTGATTCTCAAGAAGCAGCAGCTGCAGATGGAAATCCGCAAGGTTGAAGATCGTGAAGCTTTAGTCCGTAAGGAGAAGGATGCCCTGGAAGAGGATTTTCGCCGGTGGATAGCTGTTTTCGGTGAAGATGTCGGTCTGGATGAAACCTTGCTTGTACTTGAGGAGGTTAATACCGGGATCGGCAATATCGCGGGTGTCAGCATCCCTGTTTTCAAAGGAGCCCGATTTGCCCCGGTTTCGTATGACCTCTGGATAAAACCCCTCTGGGTTGATAAAGCTGTCAAAGAAATTCAACGGGTAATGCTGCTGGATCTGGAACTCCGTGTTCTGGAAGAACAGCGCAGATTGTTGTTCGTCGAACTCAGGACGACAACTCAGAGAGTTAATCTTTTCGAAAAAGTGATGATTCCGGATACCAGAATGCATATCAAGAAGATCAGCATTTATCTGGGTGATCAGCAAACCGCCGCGGTCGTTCGGGGAAAGATCGCGAAACGCGGTCTGGAGAGGGTGGCCGGATGATTGTAACAATGAAGAAGGTTTCCGTAGTCATACTTGAAAAAGAAAGAAAGAAAGCTTTGAATCGGCTGCGGAAATCCGGAGTATTGCACCTGGAGTCAGAAGCTGCAGGATTCGGAGATCAGGTCGATGAGCTCTCAGACCTTCATTCCAGGGCATCTTCTGCCATATCCAAACTTGATAATTCGGTTAAAGCGGTTAACGCGGATGGTGTTTTTAACCGGGAAGAGGCACTGAAAGCTGTTAATGAAGTACTGCGTATAGACGGGCGTATCAGGGACTTGTACAGCTCAATAAGTAAAGTTGCCGCTCAGGCCGATATGCTTAAGCCTTATGGCGAGTTTGAACCGGCCGATCTGGCGATACTCAGAACTCAGGGTGTGGATATCAGATTGTTTGACACAGATGATTCCATAATTGACGAACTTCAGGCTGCCGGAGCATCATTGTTTATTCTCAGCCGCAAAAAGAAGAAAGTTCTTATCGCGGCAGTTTTTTCCGGGGATGCCCCGGATGATGCGGTAAAAATATCAGTTGAACTTCCGGAATATGGAATTGTTGAGCTGCACTCTTTAAAAGAGAATATGCTTGTTGAATTAGAAGATCTGGGTAAACAACTGGCAGATTATTCGAGGCAGAAGCCGCTTCTCGATCATTTACTTGCAAGTCTGGAGCAGGATCTTGAGTTTGAAACTCTTGCTACGGGGATGGAGGGTGAAGGACAGCTCAACTGGATATCAGGTTTTATTCCTGAGGATGATATGTCCGTAGTCAGTGAGCTGGCGTCTGAAGAGGGTTGGGGGCTGCTGTTTAGAGATCCCGATCCGGGGGATACCGTTCCCACACTGATCAAAAATGGTCCCCGGATTCGGATTATTCAGCCTGTTTTTGATTTTCTCGGAACCTTGCCCGGGTATCGTGAATATGATATCAGTCTGTATTTTCTGGCATATTTCAGTGTCTTTTTCGCAATGATTGTCGGAGATGCCGGTTACGGTTCTTTGTTTTTCCTCACTGCTGTATTCCTCGCAGTCAAGAGCCGAATATCCTCCGGAGCTCTGCCGGATGCAATCAAACTGCTTTTTGTGTTGAGTCTTGCAACCATCGCCTGGGGGACAATTACAGGGAACTGGTTCGGCTCACAGTTTTTTGCATCTCTACCGC
Organism: Spirochaeta sp.; assembly: GCA_030590585.1. Next base: position 4,927 of record JAUUYD010000056.1, on the reverse strand, counting down.
TGCTTCAGAGACTTACCGTTCCGGCAATTGCCACCTTTCCTGATCTGTTTCCAGGAGTCGAAGCTAACCCTCAGGAAACCATCATGTGGTTGTGTTTCCTCCTGGGTCTCACACATCTGATACTGGCAAATGTAATGAATTTCATTCGGGACTTTCCCCGTCTGAAAATCTTTTCACATCTGGGGTGGGGATCGATAATCGGCGGTTTGTATTTCCTTGTTCTTCAGCTTGTTATCGGTTCTGAGATGCCTCAATTTGCATTGATAATGATTGCAGCCGGTTTTGTCCTGGTTGTTCTTTTCGGAGAACAAAAATCCGGTATCAGCTTCTTTAAAGGCATCTTAATGGGAGTTGCCGGGGCCTTTACTACATTCCTTGATGCAATCAGCAGTTTCTCCAATATAATTTCATACATCAGATTGTTTGCCGTTGGAATGTCTTCATTCTATATAGCATCAAGTTTCAACAATCTCGCTTCCCCAATGCTGGAGGGGTGGACCATACCCTTCGGTATTATCATTATTGCCATCGGCCACGGATTGAATCTGACCATGGCTCTGTTGTCGGTTGTCGTCCACGGCATTCGACTCAATATGCTGGAATTTTCCGGTCAACTCGGAATGGAGTGGACAGGGATTGAATACAACCCATTCAGGGTACGGATATCAGAAGAGAATAATAATAATCAAGGAGTTCCTTCATGAACATTGGATTGATTGGCCCCGCGGCTGCACTTGGACTCGCCGCAATTGGTTCTGCCCTCGGTACCGGCGCTGCCGGACAGGCTTCGGTTGGCGCATGGAAAAAGTGTTTTGCCGCAAACAAGCCGGCACCATTTATGCTGGTGGCCTTTACCGGAGCCCCGCTTACTCAGACAATCTACGGTTTTCTGCTCATGCTTTTCATCAGCGGAAGCGATCAGGACCCCCTGACACTTTTGAGTGCGGGAGTTTTCGGAGGACTGGCCATGGGCTTTTCAGCCCTGATGCAGGGGAAGGCGGCAGCCGGTGCTGCAGATGCTCTTGCCGATACTGGAAAAGGTACTGCAAATTATTTCATGGTAATCGGAATCATCGAGACGGTGGCACTGTTTGTAATGGTTTTTCTTCTCCTGATGCTGTAATAGAGCTATTTCTGAAAAAGGGACGATTTGCTATTGGGCGGTCGTCCTTTTTTTGTATAATGGAGCAAGCAGTTTAGAGCGGGAGGCCTTGGTCCCATGTTCAAAATCAATATACGCCTCCTTTCAATTCTTTTATTTTTATTTATCATCTCCGATTTGTATGCCGAAGAACCGGCCTGGATACTCCTTGAGAAAGGAAAAGCGGCTTATGATCAGAGACGTATAACTGAATCCATGGATTTTCTTCTTGAAGCGGTGGAGCAGGAATCCGATTATCCTGAGGCTGAATTCTGGCTCGGCCGGGTTTATGAAGCTCAGGGACAGGCCGTGCTTGCGGAAGAACAGTATCGAACAGCCCTCAAACTTTCAATTTATCTGATGGTTCCCCGTGACCGGATAACATATGAATATGCTTTAGCCGATCTATTGTTGAATCTGGGTGAATCCAGGGTCATGGAAGCCGAAGCTGTTCTCTTTGGAATTGCCAATGAAGAAGGTGCCTCCGATCCCGCGTCTCTCAATCTGGAACATCAGTATATGAATCTGATTACAGAGAATGGTCTTGATGACCTTCTGTATCTTTATCGTGATGAGCTGGGTATGTCACTCAAAGCCAGAAGAATTCTTGGGGAGAAAGCCTGGGACGCCGGTCATTACAGATCTTCATTGCTGCATTCAGCCCGTGTTGTTATCTCTCTTTTAACAACAGCATCTGAGCGTTATCTGAGTAATCACCCGGAATGGCGTTTTGATATTGATATTCAGAAGGATAAAGAAAATCCTGACAGGGATATACGTTATCCCGGCCGTCATGATGGTGCTGCCGACCTCATTGACCGGGTTTATGAAAGTGATAAACTCCTGGCTGGCTGGCTTGAGTATGAGGGGCTCTGGCCGCAGCTGTATCTTGTTTCAGTGTCTTTGTATGCCGAGGGTTTCACTGAGGCGGCAGAGTCTGTATGGCAGCTGATGGTTCTGCCTGATACTCTCAGCGGATTATCTGTATTGAGGCCGGAGGCCGGTCGATGGAGTACCTTAGCCCTTCGTCAGCTTGAAGAACCTTTCATTTCTGTCGGTTCGCTTTCACCATGAGATTATCCGGGTGAAAAAATGAATAAAATTGTTATCAAGGGAGCCCGGGAACACAACCTCCAGAATATTGATCTTGAACTGCCAAGGGATAAGCTGATTGTTATTTCAGGACTTTCGGGCTCGGGGAAATCCTCGCTGGCATTTGATACGATATTCGCCGAAGGGCAGAGACGTTATGTGGAATCCCTGTCGGCCTATGCCCGTCAATTTCTCGGCCGCATGGAAAAACCCGATGTTGATTATCTTGAAGGACTCTCTCCGGCTATCTCAATCGAGCAGAAAACAACAAGTAAAAATCCGCGTTCAACAGTCGGTACCATCACAGAAGTATACGATTATCTCCGCCTCTTATATGCACGAATAGGCAAGCCTGTCTGCCCGAATGATGGAACAGCCATCAAGGAACAGTCGGTGGATCAGATTCTTGATGCTGTTCTTACCCTGCCTGAAGGGCAGAAACTGATGATTCTGGCACCTCTGGTAAGGGGTAAAAAAGGTGAGCACCGTAAATATCTTGAGGATGCCCGGAAATCAGGATTCATACGGGTGCGTATTGACGGGGAAATTCTATCCCTGGACGATAGCATCAATCTTGATAAAAAACGCAAACACGATATATCACTGGTTGTTGACCGTATAAAAGCCGGTCCGGAAACCCGTAAACGTCTGGCGGAATCTGTTGAAACAGCTCTGGATATTGCGGAAGGACAGATGATCGTACTCATTATCGGGGAATCCGGTGATGAGGAACTGTTCTTTTCCGAGCGCAATTCCTGTCCCGAATGCGGTTTCAGTCTGCCTGAACTGCAGCCGAGGCTGTTTAGTTTCAACAGTCCCTTCGGTGCCTGCAAGTCATGTGACGGTCTTGGCATGACCCTGGATTTTGATAGAGATCTTATCATTCCCGACCCTTCATTGTCGTTCAACCAAAGAGGACTGGCTCCATACAATCCCGGCGCTGCCTGGCACCGCAGCTGGTTTGATGCACTGGCGAAAGCCTTGGGTTTCAGTCTGGATACACCCATGGGAGAACTTGATGATGCGATTATTGATGCCATGTTTGACGGAACTGATAAAGCTATAGATGTGACATATGTGAACAAGCAGGGAACCGGTAAATACGAATATTCATCACAGTACAAAGGTATAATGGCTGATCTCAAAAGGCGTTACAGGGAATCTTCATCATCAGGTGTAAGGGACTGGATTGAAGGTTATATGACCCGCAGAACCTGCCCTGAATGCGCAGGAAAACGTCTGAGCCGTGAAAGTTTGAGTGTCTTCATTGGAGGAAAAGATATAAATGAGACAACCAAGATGCCGGTTCATCAGTCCAGGATCTTTTTTGATTCTCTTAATCTTGATGAAACTGAAAGTCATATTGCGCAGCAGATACTCAAGGAAATCAGGGAAAGACTGCAGTTTCTGGAAAGTGTTGGTCTTGGATATTTAACGCTTGAAAGGGAAGCTGCCACCTTGTCCGGTGGAGAAGCTCAGAGAATCCGCCTCGCAACCCAGATCGGTTCGTCACTGGTAGGGGTTTTGTATATTCTTGATGAACCTACAATCGGACTCCATCAGAGAGACAATCAGAAGTTGATAGATACTCTCACACATCTGCGGGATCTTGGAAATACACTTATTGTCGTGGAGCACGATGAACAGACCATCAGAACTGCGGATCATATTGTGGATATGGGACCGGGAGCAGGGATTCATGGCGGTAGAGTTGTTTCCCAAGGGACCCTAGAAACCATACTCTCTGATCCGGATAGTCCTACCGGAAGGTTCTTAAGCGGTGTTGATTTTATTGAAGTACCCGAAACACGGAGAAAGGGGAACGGTAAAACTATCAGTATCACCGGAGCCCGTGAGCATAACCTCAAGAACCTCAGTGTCGATATTCCTCTGGGAAAGTTTGTTACCATTACCGGTGTCTCCGGTTCCGGTAAATCGACTTTACTCAGTGATATTCTGTATCCGGTTCTCTCAAATTCCATCGGCCGCAGCCATCTGCCCACAGGTGAATATGACAGGATTACAGGGATTGACTACATCGATAAGGTTATCAGCATCAATCAACGGCCTATAGGCCGGACGCCAAGATCCAACCCCGCAACTTATATCGGGTTGTTCACACCTGTCAGAGAGCTTTTCTCGGGCCTTCCTGAGGCAAAGGCCAGGGGATATAAACCCGGACGATTCAGCTTTAATGTAAAGGGCGGGCGCTGCGAAGCCTGTGAAGGAGCCGGGACAAAGAAAATCGAGATGCACTTCCTTCCCGATGTATATGTAAGATGTGATGTCTGTAAGGGGAAGCGCTTTAACAGGGAAACTCTTGAGGTGCGTTACAAAGGCCGGAACATCCATGAGGTTCTGGAAATGAACAGCGAGGAAGCATTGGATTTTTTTACCGCAGTTCCATCCATTGCCAACCGATTAAGAACTCTCAACGATGTCGGTCTTGGTTATATTAAACTCGGTCAGTCCGCTTTAACCCTGTCCGGCGGTGAGGCACAGCGGGTAAAATTATCACTTGAATTATCCAAAAGAAGTACCGGTAACACTTTTTATATTATTGATGAACCGACAACAGGCCTGCATTTTGTCGATGTAAAAAAGCTCCTTGAAGTTCTTCAGCTGCTTGTTGAACGCGGGAACACCATCTGCATGATTGAGCACAATCTTGATGTTGTTAAACAGGCTGATCAC
>JAUUYD010000033.1 GCA_030590585.1 Spirochaeta sp. | reverse complement strand
CAGATTTCCAGCCTCAGCCCGTGTTTGATTAACCTGTCGAAATCTGTATCCCTGGTAATCCAGGTACAGGAATGCTCGATAGCAACAGCGGCATGCTGGATATCTGCGACAAATTTACCCATGGCTCCGGTCCTGCGGCACAGATCGGAGATGATGTCCCAATGCCCGGGACCGGGATTAACCATCACGGCATTCGGCTGTTCAATCATGCTTTCGATAACTGAAAGAGCCTGGCTCATCGGAGTCGGACCTCCGGGAAACCGGGGTTGTGTGACGATACGAATAAATCCGGCAGCGGCCAATGAGGAGATGCCGAATGGTTCGCTTCTTTCGATTTCCATCTCCAGACGTTCACGGTATGTCTTATGGAATGGCTGATCGGCCCGATGAGCGTAGATGAGGATGTTGATGTCGAACAGTTTCAAGTCGAAAAGTCCTCAAGATCTTCATTATCTCTAAGGGCTGCGATCCGATCAGGGGTAAGATCTTCTGCCGGCGACAACCCGTTGTAGACCGGAATCTTGTAAGCTGCGATATCAGATACTCTTTTCTGACGAAGGAGTTTTTCCCGAAGTGCATCGTTTACGATGGCACTGAAGGACGTGTTGGACTCTGCAGCCCGGATTTTGGCTTCACGAACAAGATTGTCATTCAGAATAAGTGTTGTGCGCATATATTAAGCATATGTATGCATAGCCTATATGTCAACTCAGGCTGTTCCAGGAAAGACAATAGTTTTCAGCAGCTCCACAGCCTCGATGTATTCGTCTTCGATAACGAATTCATCGTTACTGTGAATATTGTGCATACCCAGTCCGAAAACAAGATTGCTCAATCCCCTGGCGTTCAATTGATTGCCGTCTCCGCCGCCTCTGGATGTGAGAAAAACCGGTTGAATTCCCCGGACTTCACAGGCTGTGGTAAACCAGTGTGTACAGGGTTCATCATTCGACACCCTATAGCCTTCGTATGTGGATTTCCAGATGATTTCCGCCGAGCCGTTCATCTCCCGGGCCGTTTCCCTGCAAATCCGGTCGATATTCGATTGCACAGACCGGAATTCTTCATCGGAGAAGCTGCGCAGTTCTCCGATGAATTCAGCGTGATCGGGAACGATGTTGGTCTGGGTGCCTCCCGAGATGCTGCCGACATTGGATGTGGATTCAGGTCCGGGAATACCCAGCGGAAGCCGGGAGACGATGGTCCCGGCAATCACGACGGCATTGACGCCATCTTCGGGCGCCAGTGCGGCATGGGCACTTGTTCCGTGAACACTGCAGCTGAAACGCGCTTTTCGCGGTGCCTGGTATATAACGGATCCGGGCGGGGTTTCGCCGTCCAGATTGAAGCCGTTTCGGGCCCGCAGGCGCTTTGGCTCCACAGCAGCTCCGCCAAGACTGCCGAGTTCTTCCTGAACAGTGAAAATGATATCCAGCCCGCGATGCAGACCAGGATGCTCCCGGCTCATAGCCAGCATCTCAAGGGCCGCGGCGACACCCAGTTTATCGTCTCCCCCGAGTATGGTGTTTCCACCCGAAGAAATCCGGCCGTTTTGCCTGATGACTGAAAGAGCCTCTCCTTCAGGTATGGGTACCGTATCCAGGTGACATGACAGGAATATATCTTCCAGGGAAGTTGCATCGGTAGCGGTATACAGATTGCCGAAATCGTCAGTGGCCGAATCATAGCCCATGGAGTTCAGGCGTTCCCGGACTCTGACTCTCAGTTCTTCCTCATAACCCGACGGGCTGGGAATGCGGCAGAGTTCAATTAATGTCTCTACGAGCCGTTTCCTGTTTAAAGCTGGACGGCTCAAAACAGATGGGCTTCCTGTCCATGTAATATCACTGCAGCATCGAGGGCTGCGAAAATAGCTTTTCGTTCCCCCTTGAAGAAAAGCTCCTCTTTCTCCGCCAGGGTGGGTTGTTTCTCCAGCCAGATATTGGAGTCGGTGGACACGACAGCCCCGGTTTTCACGCCTCTCACCGAGCCGATGATGAAGAGAACAGCAGCTTCCTGTTCCGCCGCCAGCACGTTGCAGTCAGTGAGCAGGGTATTCAGCTCCTTGTCCTGTACATAATAAGCGTCTCTCGTAAAACCCAACCCGACCTGGTAGGCCTCATCCCGATTTTTGAGCGCCTGTACCAAGGCGTTGGTGACATCGAGATCGGCCACAGCTGGAAATTCCGCCGGGAGATAGGCCTTGGAGGTACCTTCCCCCCGGTAGGCGGCATTGATGACGATGGGCGTTCCGATCGCTGTGGTCTTCTGCCGTCCACCGGCGGAACCCACGCGAATGAAGACTTTGGCACCTAATTTGATGAGCTCCTCGAATGCGATGGAAGCCGCCGGTCCGCCGATCCCGGAGGAGCAGACGGTGATGGGCACGTCTTTATAGATACCCGTATAAACGATGTATTCCCGATTTTGAGCCAGCAGATCGGCGCGGTCCATCTGATCGACAATTCTCTTCACCCGTCCCGGATCTCCGGGGATGATGACATAGGGGGCGATATCCCCCTTCCTGCAGCGGATATGCTTCAGCACCTCACCTTTCTTATCCATGATTAACCTTTTCGATGATGATTTTATCCGCCGGAACGAGAACATGACTCGATTTCTGCCCGATGACGTTCTTGCCGGGAAGCAGTACCTGAATCTGGCTGCCGGCTGCCGTAACGGAGCACAGGGTTGTACCGCCCTGGAAATTGTAAAAATTCACCTCTGCGGCCAGACTGTTCGTCTCTCCACCGCTGCCCATGAGGGCGTCTTCAGGTCGGAAGAACAGGTTCACCGAATCGCCGATGCCGACCGATTTCGATCGGGAGGCCTTGCAGCTGAACGGGGTTCCGCCCACATCGACGGTCAGCGCGTCCCCATCGATGCCTGTCACTGTTCCTTTCAGGCTATTGTCGAATCCCATGAAACTGGCCACAAAAGGAGTCTCCGGGGAATCATATATCTCTTCGGGGGTGCCCATTTGTTCGATATCACCATCATTCATGATGACAATACGGCTTGAGAGGCTGAGAGCTTCAACCTGGTCATGGGTGACATAGATCATCGTAATGCCCAGCTGATGCTGCAGCCGGCTCAATTCGGCTCTCATCTCGTCCCGGAGTTTGGCATCCAGGTTGGATAAGGGTTCATCGAGGAGAAGGAGGTCGGGTTCTATGACAATTGATCTGGCCAGGGCAACTCTTTGACGCTGCCCGCCGGAGAGCTGGGCCGGAAGCCGATTCCCCAGGCCTTCCAATGAGACCATTTCAATGACGGAATCCACTTTTTTTCTGATGAGGCTTTTCTCTACCTTGCGCCGTTTCAGCCCGTATGCAATGTTTTCAAAAACCGACAGGTGGGGGAAGAGGGCATAATTCTGAAAGACGAGCCCGATATTCCGTTTGTTCGGCGGAATCCTGGAATAATCCTTCCCGTTGATGATGACATGTCCCTTTTCAGCCATAATGAATCCGGCGATGGTCCGAAGAGTCGTCGTCTTACCGCAGCCTGATGGCCCCAGAAGGGAGAGCAGTTCTCCTTTCTCAACATTCAGATTGAATTTCTTGAGTATGGGTTTGCCCCTGACGTAACCGGCATCGATATTTTCCAATTGAACATAAGACATGGTACGATTCCTCACATATACTTCGTGATGCCCAGAAGCTTTTCAGCTGTCTGTACGATCAGGATGGTCAAGATGATGATGATGCTGGACAGGGCGGATATGGTTGGATCGAAATAATACTCCATGTAAATCAGCATCTGTATAGGCAGGGTCGCGACTCCCGGTCCGGTCAGGAACAGTGATATGGGAACGTTGTTGAACGACGTGATGAAAGCCAGAATAAAGGCCGCGGCAAGGCCTGAGCGGATGTTCGGAAACACCACGGAGAAAAATGACATCAGCCGGGAAGAGCCGAGACTGATGGCGGCCTCTTCAATGGCGGGATCGAAATTCCTCAGGCTGGCGGATACAACCCGGACGGTGTAGGGAAAAAGTATCGCCGTATGACCGATGTAGAGCCCCATCATAATGGGCATGTTCGTCAGGAAAATGAAGAAACGTAAAAGGGCGAATCCCACTACCAGTCCCGGCACTATTGCCGGTGAGGAGAAAAACAGCTCAAGGGCCGCCTTGCCCCTGTATTGATACCTGACTGTGGAGTAAGCGACCGGAATTCCCAGTATGAGCGCTGTTGCTGTCGCCGCAAGCCCGATTTTAAGACTGATGAGAAATGTTTCACGGAACATCTTGATATTAAATACCTTGGTATACCACTGCAGAGAAAAGCCCTGAGGAGGGAACTTCATCGTTGCATCCCCGCTGAAGGAGGACATGAGGATAACCAGAAATGGGCCCAGGAGAAATATGAACATGACTACGAGGATTAAAATCAGTAATTTGGAATTTTTCATACGTCCCTCGGCCTCAGCAATCTCAACCCGTTATACAGGATGAGAGTGGTGACAATCATGATAACCGCGATGACGGTGGCGGCTTCCCAGTTCATCAGAACCAGGGCTTCCTGCCTCATGAGGGTGGATAGCGTCAGGACCCGGGAACCGCCGAGAATGGCCGGGGTGACATACGCCGTAATACATCCGGTAAATACAAGAGTGACACCGAGGATCAGGCCGTCGAAGGACAAGGGGACAATCATACGGATGAAACTTCCGAATCGGTTGGAGCCGAGGCTGAGGGCCGCCTCTTCCACGTCATCGGGTACATTTTCCATGGCGCTGACCAGGGTCAGGACCATGATCGGCATGAACAATTGAAGCAGACCGACGATAATGGCACCTTCGGTATACATCAGCCGGGCCGGTTCCCGGGTCAATCTCAGGAACTGGAGGGACTGGTTAATTATCCCGTATTTCCCGAGCATAACAATCCAGGCGTAGGTTCTTGCGACCGGATTGGTCATTAACGGGAGGATTACCAGTGACATGAGAAACGACTTTCGCCCGGCCGGCAGTTTCGTGAGCAGATATGCACTGGGATATGCCAGCAGGACGGCTATCGGGGTGACGATGAGGGCCATTTTCAGAGTCCTGAGGTACACTTTCTGAAACTGGGGATCCGTCAATACCTCTAGATATCTGGACAGAGTGACCCCACCATCGCTGCCGCGTAAGCTTTCTCCCAGTACGAACAGCAGCGGGGCAAGGAAGAAAAAAACCAAGAAAACGCAACCCGGCGCCAGCAACAGCAGCAGGGTGCGTTTGAAATGAAGCTGGTTCATGATTCAGTTATTCAGAGAAAATCGCGTTCCAGCGGTCGATCCATTCTTCCTGGTTTGCAGCCATTTCCTCATGACTGAAAAAGTTCAATTGACCGAGAAGGTCGTCGCCATAGGTGAGATTTCCGGCGATTTCCGGCGGCAGTACAACATCGTTGTGGACGGGTGAGTCCACGAGGTCCATTGCTTCAGAAAGCTGAACATCATAGGAAAGCAGGTGATCGATATACAGATGGGCCAGTTCTTCTTTCTGAGTTCCGGCACCGATGCTCACCATACTGAAAGATCCTACCAGTCCTTCTTTCGGGATGACACTTTTCACAGGGAGACCGGAGTTCTTGATTCCGCCCCAGGCAAAACTGGCATAGGGAGCCGCATAGATTTCTTCCTGTAGAACCAGAGTGTTCATTTCGGAGGATCGGGAGTAGGCCGTTACCAATGAGGGGACCAGTTCTTCCAGCTTCTCCCAGCCGACATCGGTGTTGTAGAAATCACCGGTCCAGGCTTTGGACAGCATGTAAATCAAGGAAGGTCCGTATGTCGTAGTAATCTTGGGAATGGTGAGGTATCCGACCAGATCAGCTCTGGAGAGGTCTTTCCATGATGTGATTTCTTTGACTTTGTCCGTCCTGTAGAACAGACCCAGATGCTGAATGGTGTAACCGACGGCGTAGTTGTTGCCCAGGGGATCCTTCGCCGAGTCCATGATGGAGTCCAGGTTTTCCAGAAGCGAAGGGTTGTACGGCTTGATGATACCCTCTTCCATGGCCTTATAGGCCCATGATCCGGCAAAAAGTGCTATATCGACGAGAGGCTTGTTCTTCCTTGCCACCATCTTGGTGAAACGGTCCGAGTTGTTACCGGTTTCCGTAACGATTTCGACGCCGTATTTCTCTTCAAATGGAACAATGATGTTCTTTTCGAGGAGATCCATGTTGTATCCCCACATCGATATCGTCAGAGTCTGACCCTTGAAAGGCATGTCGGAGCCTTCCATTGATTCTGCCTGTTCGTCGGCACCGGTGGCGAACATCATGGTTGCCATAAGCATCAATGTCAGAACGATGAGCCCTGTTTTCATTTTCATTTCATCTCTCCTTTTAATGAGTTTAGTTAAGCGTTTAATATCATATTTTTGATTCTTCCCATTTGTCAAGGTCAAAAATCATTCATTGAGCTCATCGAAGGCAGAAATCCATGTATCATACCAATATAACCTCATTGTAAGTAGATTTTATTAATAATTTCAATAATCCCCATTTATGGGCCAGGTTTCCTACTGTGATATTTTTTAACGGTGGACCATTGTTCCGTCCCTTGACAGACACTTCCCTTGATGCGAAAAGGTTAAGCGTTTAATATAATAAGTATGGGAGCCAGTCTAAAGGATATTGCCGAAAGGGTCGGTATATCAGCAGCATCCGTATCCATTTATTTGAACAATCCGGATACAAACCGCGTCAGTGCCGGTACAAAAGATAAAATCGATAAAGCTGCGGTATTACTTAATTACCGCAGAAATCTTTTCGCCAGCAGTCTTTCCCGGCATGAATCCAGGGTGATCGGAATTATCATTCCCACAAATATACCTCTGTTTCAGAACGGATATACCAATACACTCTTGTCAGGGGTTCAGAAACGCCTGGCTGCGGAAGGTTACAGCCTCCTGTTCTTTCCATCCTCGGCTTCGACTTCAAAAGAGAATGTCAGGGAGCAGCTCCGTAACAGCGCCGGTTGTGACGGTTATATCCTGTTCAGTACCGGATTCTGCCCTATGGATCATATTCTGCTGAATATCCGGGAACTACAGGACACAGGAAAACCTTTCGCGACCTTGAATATCCCAAAAGTACCTGAACTCATCAATCAGGTGATAATCGACGATCTCGAATCTATTCGCGGGCTGGAGTTCCTGCTTGATGCCGGACATAAAAAAATCCTTATGGTATTGGGACGACAAAGAGGAGAACACATGCAGCTGGTTCTGTCGAAGTACCGAAGATCGCTGAAAGATCACGGAATTACCCTGGACAACAATTTGATTATGTTCGGTAATTATTCCCATGAAGACACATTTCTGAAGATCAGCGGCTTCATGGCTTCAAGAAGGGATATCACGGCGATTTGCTGCATGTCCGATCTGATGGCTTCCAGCGCGTTGACCGCTGTCAAGTCCACCGGTATGACCGTCCCGGGTGACATATCCATCATCGGCAGGAACAATTCACTTTACTCGGTATTGGCCGATCCCCCACTGACTACTATCGATCTCAATATCATTAAGGCCGGGTTCCAAGCCGCGGAACTGCTTCTGAATTCCATCAAAACTCCGGATGAAAAAAAAAATATTACTTTGAGCGGCAAGATAATTATTCGAAGTTCAGTGAATGAGATCCGCCATGAGAATTGATACGCTGTTTCTTGATGCCGAGGTGTACAACGTCTATACCCGTCGATGGGTCCGTCAGGACATTGCGGTTTTGGGAGAGCGTATCCTGTATACCGGGAATGCTTCAGACCATAATTTCCAACCGGAACATATTGTGGAATGCGGAGGCCGGCCCCTGATTCCTGGTTTGATTGATATTCATCTTCATATCGAGAGTTCCCTGTGCACACCTGAAACCTTCGGACATGCAGTTCTCCACCGGGGAGTTACTACCGTTGTTTCCGAACCTCATGAAATTGCCAATGTCTTCGGTTTTGACGGGATTGAAGAGATGATTCGGGTTTCCTCCGGCTCTCCGATAGATATCTTTTACGGAGTTCCCAGTTCGGTTCCTTCCACATCCCCTGTTCAGGAGACAACCGGTGGCATTATCAGTCCTGAAGATGCCGTGACATTGTTTCGTAAATATCCCGAAGTGATTTGCCTCGGGGAGATAATGGATTTCTCATCTCTCGCTAGAATGGAAGCCGGACGAACGACTGAAATGATCGCTGCGGTCAGAGAAACATTTCCACTGGCCGCGATTGAAGGACACTGCCCATCCATCAGGGATCTGGAATTGGCGAAAGTCCTTTATGCCGGTGTGGATTCGGATCATTGTCTTCAGGACCCCGAGGGGATGCATCAGCGCTTTGAGAGTGGAATGTTCGTGGAAATCCAGGAGAAATCCGTATCGAAGGAAATTGTGCAAATCCTCAGAGACGACAGTTGTGAAGGCTTGTACTGTTTTGTTACTGATGATGTTCCGCCGGATATCCTGAGCAGGGACGGACACCTCGATTTCATTATCAGAAAAGCCCTGAGACTGGGACTCCCCTTGGGACATGCGGTCACGGCATCATCCTGGGCTCCGGCCTGCAGAATGGGTTTCAGAGATAGAGGTGCCGTATCTCCCGGGAAACTTGCCGATTTGCTGCTGCTTGAGGACAATTCATCAGAGTTCCGGATCATAAAAGTCTTCCGCAAAGGGCATGAATACAACTCTTACACCCAATCGGTAGATTCCGGAACCTCACAACTGCAATTCGGAAAGAAATTCAAGACCAGCCTTCGCCTAAAAGAAGACGATATCCGCAGGGAGATGTTTAATCTGACACCTTCGGACGATTCCCCGATAATTCGGATTCTGGTGATGGAGAAGAACCGGAAGAACACCTACACCAGGGAAAGTTCAATCGAACTACCGGTCATAAACGGCCGGGTTAATTGGGAGCATACCGACGGGAACCTTGTACTGGTTGTGGATAGATACAGTGGTGATGCCGGATTCGCTCAGGGGTTCATGACCGGATGCTTCTTCCGTGGCGGGGCTGCAGCGACGTCCTATGCACTCGATCATCACAACCTGCTGGCGGCAGGCGATAATCCCGAAGACATGGAAATTGCCATGAAATGGGTTATACGAAATCAGGGGGGCATCTGTGTTGTTTCCGATGGCGAGATACAGGCCTCAATGGCTCTACCGGTAGGTGGAATCCTATCTGAAGAACCCATGGAGGTCCTATCCGGTGAAGTCGAGAAAGTCGTCGATTCGATGAGGCGCCTGGGATTCGAACATCGGAATCCCCTGATGTCTTTCAGTACTCTAACATTGCCGGTCAGCCCGGATATCAAGATTACCGACCATGGTATTTTCCGAACCGGGGATGGCTCCAAACAGAATCTTTTTATGTCGGATCATCGATAACTCCGACCTCCCGGACAGGCTGCCGGCAAGGCCAAAGAACTGACGAAATACTGTTTAACAAAAGGACTTATTCTACTTTCCTGCGGAACCTGCAGTAACGTTATACGGGTGCTCATGCCCCTGGTTATTGGTGAAGATGAATTGGAAAATGGGTTCTCCATTATGGAAGAAGGCCTGAATTTTATTTCCAGTACCTGAGAATCTAACAGCCTAAAAAAGCAGTATAGGGTAGTATTAAGCATGGATCTGTTTTTATTATCGCCGGTTTTTTCTACTGCAGTCATTCTCATTTCCATTCTGATTGATATTCTTTTCGGGGATCCCCCAACAACCTTGCATCCCGTCGGATGGCAAGGGTCACTAATCTCTTCTCTTTGGAAACGCCGTCCACATACCGGATACCGACGTTTATTCCTGTATGGACTATTCATCGTCATCATGGGTGTTCTTTCAACCCTGGGATTAACAGGAATCCTGCAATGGGGCATCATGAAACTGGCTGACAACGAGAATCTTTTATATCAACTATCTGCAGTTCTCCTGGCCGCTCTGTTATTGAAAGGGGCTTTCTCTTTTCGAGGCCTGCTGAATGCCGGGAAATCAGTTGGAAAAGCTCTTGAAAATGGAAACCTATCAGAGGCTCGCCATCAGGCTTCCTATCATCTTGTAAGCAGGCCTGTCGACACTCTGGATGCATCAGCTGTTGCTTCGGCAGCAATAGAATCGTTGGCAGAGAATTTCACAGACAGTATCGCAGCACCATTCTTCTGGTACTCGATTGGCGGTCTGCCTGCAGCCTGGTGTTACCGCTATATCAACACAGCAGATGCCATGCTGGGATACCGGGATGGTGATAAAGAATGGGGAGGAAAAGCGGCGGCCCGTCTGGATGATATTCTTACATGGTTACCCTCGCGGGCTGCCGGTTGGATCATGGCGGCTGCAGCTGTTCCATCAGGATTGGATGCCGTCAACGCTGTTCGGGTAATAAGGAGTGATGCACGAAACTGCTCCAGCCCTAATTCCGGATGGACCATGGCCGCCGCTGCCGGTGCTCTGGGAATCAAGCTTGAAAAAAAAGAAACTTATGTAATCAATGAGGCAGGAAGACACCCTGATGCAGCTGATTTACGACATTTATCCCACTTGCTTACCTGGTCTATGGTGTTGATTCTGCCACTGCTCATTCTTATGAACATGACAATTTGGTTCTTCTGGAGAAAATTGAACATGTGAGGAACATAAAGTTGAGCAATTTTAAAGACCCATCATATCCATCAGCGCTTCCACATCCACAGACTTACGGAAAACGTCGGTGAATTGGTCCAGCGCCTGATCCATCGTTCTCTCCGATTCCCTTACAGCCGCCTCGACGAGACCGGCATCTCGGCGAAGTTCTGATAACAAGGCGTTACGAAAGTTAATATTCTCGAAGATCCCGTGCAGATAGGTGCCCCAGACCCGGTCTTTCCGGCAGCCAATGCCGGAATCCGTGAAGAGTTCGTCTCTTTCAGGGTAATCGGTGCGGCCATGATGGATTTCATATCCTGTAATCCGTGAACCGTCAGATTTCAACATGGTTTCGGTCTGCTTGAGTGTTTTCTCTTTTTCCAGGATCGTATCCAGGGGAAGCAGACCGAACCCCGCCACCCGTGAACCAGGGGTGGTTTCAATGCCCAGGGGGTCAGACAGGGATAATCCGAGCATCTGGAAACCACCACGGATACCGATGATATGCATCTGATCCACCCGGTGTGCCTTTGCCAGTGCTTCAACGAT
>JAUUYD010000151.1 GCA_030590585.1 Spirochaeta sp. | reverse complement strand
TGGGAAATGAGACTCATCTTTACATCGATACAAAAGAAAATCAGTTCATCGCCCGTGCCATGCCTGAGAACGACTACAGTGTTGGTGACGAGATAAACTTCACGCCTAACGTTGATAAAATGCAGTTCTTCGATTTTGAAACAGAACGGTCTCTGTTCTACACCGAATAAGCCCTTTAATTCATTTCCAGATATTTCGACCGCCTTCCAGGGCGGTCGTTTTTTTCATAGCAACACCTTCCCTGTTTGACGCCAATTAAGCCTCATGCTAGACTTGAAAATGCAGGAGGCCCGGACATGTTATTTTCTCGCTCTTTGCGATTTCTAATTACAGCTTTGTCCATTATACTCATACTCAGTTTTACAGGGTGTAAAAGCACCCCTGAGCCGGAACCGGAAGAAACACCAGTCGTAGAAGAACCTGCGGAACCTACTGTAGAGCCGCAGCCCGAACCGGAACCGGTGGTGGTTGAGACGCCGGAGCCTTTATCTGATATTGATATTAAAGCAGCAAGGGATGCCGTACAAAGGGCTAATCTCATGGGCGCCAATACTTATTATTCTTCTGATTATCGGGAATTGGTGGCAGATCTCAATGCAGCCATCACCCTGGGGGTTTCGGATCCGGATTCAGCCAGATCGGCTCTTCTGATGGTAATTAAGGATGCAAACAAGCTTTACGATAAAACACTCCTGGCCAGAAAACAGGAGTATGAAGTTAAGTATTACCGTAATGAAGGTGCATTATCCGATATAGATGCCGATAAATTCGCGCCTGCGGAATACTCTGAAACCGTAGCGTCGGCATTGGAAACCCAAAGCTTGTTTGAGTCTGGAAACCTTTCCGCGGCTCAGACAAACGCAGATGAAACACTGGCTGCCCAGGCCCGTCTGCATTACAATCTCAGCGAAAATATCCGTTATGTTGGAATTTTGAGAAGGGATACTGAGAATTATATGGGAGATGCCGAGGATAACGAAGCTTATCTTTATGCCCCTGATGAGCTTGATTCGGCTAATGATTATTATTTCAAAGGTATTTCCGCGTTCCGTTCCTACGAAATCGAAGAGAGTGTGGATTATCTCTCGGATGCCAAGTATCAGGCTGTTCTTGCTGCCCGTAACAGTGCGATTCGTAAAAAACAATCGGAAACCGATGTAATGATGTCGGAAACACAAAAACGTATTGAAGAAGCTTCCAGATTAAGAACTCTCGATTCCGAGGGCACAGTTAACGAGGCCCGTCCGTGGGATGGTGAGGAGTTCCTTAACACCAATCCACTGATAGACCATTCTGAAAACACCGAAGGTATTGAGATTGAGGAGCCTCAGCTTCGAGGTCTGGACGATCCCATTGATGGAGATTCAGATGATGTTCCCTCAGATATCCCCATAGAAGACGGGGAAACTCAGGTGAATGCGGATGAGCAGAATGCCGACTATCTGGCTTTTGCCCAGGCTCTTTGGGAAAAGGGTGTAACAGCGAGAAATGCCGGCCAATTTGATCTTGCCAAGGATTATTTTCGCCAGGCTGACGCCTATATCGACGTTTATGCAGCCAATGCCGTATCACAAACTTACACTGTTGTTTACAGAGAAGTAGCTACGGACTGCCTGTGGCGTATCTCCGAGATGGATGAGATTTTTGATAATCCTTACATGTGGCCAAAAATATGGAGAGCCAATCGCAGAATCATACAGAATCCGGACTTGATTTACCCGGGTCAGATACTGACGATACCGCCAAAGTAGATTTTAAGACCGCCTGATTTCAGGCGGTCTTTTTTTATGTTCAGCGATTCGGGATCGAAACGTCATTGCCTGCAAGACGGCCCAGAATAATTAATTCCGGCCGGTACTCGAAATGAATCTGATCGAAAAGAAACCACTTCCCTCCCCAGACAAATCCGTTATCTTCAAAGGCATTAACTACGGCTTCGGGTACCTGATACCTGTCTTCATAGGGTATGGTCCACCAATCATCATAATAATCACTGGCCCATCTCCAGTAAGCCTGTTTGCCCTGATAATCCTCGGGAATGAGATCTATGGCTATACCATAGGAATGGAGACTCCGGTTCCCCGAACCTGCAATATCCCGCCACACATAAGCACCTGAATCACTTAAGTCGGAAAGCCATTGTTCCGTATCTTTATCGCTTTCGGCTTTCTTCAATATTTCTTCTTCAACACGTTTCAGGGCATCATTTATCAGTGGATGAATCCGTATTTTTCGCCCCAGAAACTTAATCCTGATAACGGTATTTTCTGCAGAGAGAAAATTTTCCATTCCCCATAATGCCGTGAGAAAGCCGGAAAACCTGTAATCCTGATGTGATTCTCTCTGTTCGATGATTGAACTGAGCTTTTTAATTTCATCCGAATCCAAATCCCTGACTGGTGGAAGTGCCCCGGGATTGGGTTTGAATCGGTATGGTGAATAGTCATCAATCTTTACAAGCTCACCCTCTGGAAGTAAGCGGCCTCCTGCCCAGTAAAAAGGTTCTCCGCCAATGAGAAGACTCCAGTCACCATTACGGAGTTCCAGGGATTTAACTCTATCAGGGTAGGCCTGCAGGATGGCATCCAGGATAATCAGAGGACTCTCTAAATCCACCAGCTCTATATCCTCCACATCGATATCCACCGGAGGGTCTTCAATATCTTTCTGAGTCTGAGGAGGCTGAGAAACCGGTTCCTGAATGATATCCGCCGTTGAGGGAGAGGCGCACTGTATAAGAAACACCATTACCGGCAGAAAGAGAAAAACCCTCCCGCTGCGATTCATCCGGTCATTTTTCCAGAAAGGATGTCAGATAATTCGTGAATTCCCGATCAAAATCTTTCTGAATCATTTCAGCCATATCATTGTATGCCCGGGATTCCGCGGCTGAAGCACTGACCCCTGAAGATCGGTTCTGCCGGGGTAGAGATACCGCCGGATAACCGGAGCTGTCCATGAGGGTGAGATTGAGCTCCCAACTTAAATTCTCATAGCTGTTATCCAGTTTTACAGGAGAAATTGACATAACGGCTGTAAGAAACAAATCACCGCCATCGGAAACGGTAAAACCCTTACCGGTTACCCAGTCGGAAAGAACCGCGTTTATACGGCCTTCAGGATCGCCGGATACCTCAACACGTATTTTCAAGGCAGATGCCTGATCCGCCCTTGCAGCCCTGAGCTCGCCAAGATCGTAGGGATGTATCACTGAACGTGCCATCGGCATATTGATAATCTCCAGCTGCTCCTGAAGCATTCTGTTGGCTTCGGCATAAACATGAGCGGCATCGAGAAACGCATAACGGCGCAGCGGCTCATCCTGATTCCGGGCCCGCCCGAGCAGTTCGCTGATTCTCCCATCGTTATCAACTATGCGTGAGCGGTAAAGATTACCGGTTTCAGATCTGTCCAGGTAAGCGACGGTATAAACCCGCCCCATTTCATCGGTCCAGGCCTCACCGTATTTGAGATTGGATAAGGACTGATCGGCAGACTGGTCAATACTCTGGTCGAAATCGGTCTGGGTAACCATCCCCAGAATAACACCGTCTTCCCCGCTGATCTCCGAATAACGTGTACGTATATTGCTGTCCACCTTTACCCGGGTACGAAAAATCTGTGCTATAGCGCCGGCGGCATTGGATTTGGCCCCTTTAAGACTGTCTCCTTCACCGACTTCCGCCAGAAATTTTTCAGGCGGATAAATTGAATCCTTATCGCTCACCCAGACCGGGGCCTTCCCCCCTCCCCTGCCGGCAGATGCCGTTGATGATGATGAACCGGTGGCACAGCTGCTGACCAGCAGCATCACAATTATGGAAACAACGCTTAATAGAACAAAATTATATCTTTTAAAACAATCCTGCATAATTCCTCCAATTTAATTCACCTACTGCAGCATGAAGCTTTCTATAAGATTCAAACCCCCGGTCGAAAAATCCCGGGTTCCGTGATCAATTTCCCTCATCAGCTTATTCCCGTTCCAGTACTCGACTGTAACATGATAAGACCCGGGATCGACTGCGATTTCAACGGCTCTGGCATATGAGGGAAAGAACTGGGATATCCGGAGATCAGCATTTTCAGTGGCATCCACAGCGACATCGGCAGCTATACCGGCAAGAAGACCGACAATAAAACCGCCGGTACCCTGATCGCTCAAACCCTGCTGCATCGCATCCTTGCCGACTTCCTTGGCTATATTCTTAATAGTGGCGCGAATAATGGTTTTACCAATGGTAATAGGCTGTCTCAGGAGAAAGGTTTCTCTCGCAATATCCTCCATCTTCTCCAGCATGGGAATCTCCGCAACTTCCTCGCCGTTAAACTTAACAATCACCCTGTCCGCGTCTGATCGTCTGCTCGAGAGTCTGGGAAACTGAATCTTGAAATGAAAACCGGAATGAACACCCGGGATAATCAAAAAATTGAAACCTACCAGGTTGGTGACATAATCTTCACTCTGGCCGGTCATAGTCAGATAAACAATGCTGGGGCCGGTTTGAATGTAAATTGTATCCGCAAGTTTAACCGGGCTCATGCCGGAAAAGCTCAGAACATTCACCAGCGCCTGATTCTCATCCACTGGAATTACCGTGGGAAACGCCGGTTTGGTAAAACCGTAAAGGCTCTTCTGTGTTTTCCAGGCTTCATCCATCGATTCAGCATCTATTCTCGCGTCATCCCAGGATTCTTCAGATCGATAGAGAAGAAGACTGAGGTAACGGGCGAGTACATCGTTATGAAACTGGCTTTCCCTGTATTCAAGCTCTCCTTCGGCACCATCTGAAGAGTTGTATTCATCCACCAGATTTTTATACTTGTCTTCCAGCAGGTTAAGTTTAATCTGAACCCTGCGAATCTCAACAAGAGCCGATTCCTCATCCCCGAGGGCAATATAATTGAGAGCTTTAAAAACATTGAGATAGATGTCCTCATAGTCCTCACCGAAGTAATCAAGCGCGTTGTCATTCAAGAAACCCGAAGCTATGGCTTTGGAAACACTGGAGGTGAAAAGTTCTTCAATGGCGTTCTCAGCCTTTGTGAGCATTTCATTACTCAACTCATACTCCCCCGACCAGTGATAGAGCATGCCCTGGTCGAGATAATAGAGAACTCTATCCTTTTCCTTGTAGTCCTCTCCCTTGGCTTCCTGAATAATCAGAGCCGCCTGTTCATAAGAACCGTCCCGGGCAAGAGGAACAGACTCGACATACTGCTTTTGCTGGGTTTTCATACTGGCACAGGAGATAATTGCCGGTAACAGCATTGCCGGCAGAACCAGTTTCCGGAAATGGACCATCTTGAGCTTCATGAAAAAGAATTACCAGGAGTTCTTTTTCTGTTCAACGAGTTTTTTGATTTCCTTGGTATCTATCCAGACTTTCTGATTGTTTTCGAGACTGATCAGTTCCATATCCACCTTGTATAAAGTGGCTCTTGTTCCCTCAATGGCATCAGTTTGACTGGTGATAGTTCCCTGCATCATATAATCAGCTCCGGTCTCCGCCGCCAATGCGGCAGCCGTAGACTGTGTAGCGTTGGACTGCTGATCATCCCGTTCATCACGAAGTTCTTTCCGGGCCTCACCTCCGACTACGAAAATCACCTGACCACTGTTCACAAGTTCACGTTCAATATCCTTGATGAAGGTATCAGCATCGATATGCTCAGAACTTTTGTTCCGGACAGTTCCGACTATCACGACAGGCTCTCGGCCTTCACCCGATCTGAAGCGTTCAAGCCATCCGCCTGAAAGCATGCTTGATACCATGGTTTCGGCAGTCATCCTCGAATCGGTATCATTCCAGCGGCCGCTCAAGTCAATAACTTCATCCGACGCTGTCCGGGTTACTGTCGGTCCTGTGGCACAACCCGCAATCAGCAAAACTAAAGCTGATATAACGAACAAAACATAGCGTTTCATTAAAATCCCTCCGGTCAATACAATTCTAGTAACAAATTTTGTAAAAAACTACAGCTGATAAAATAAAATCTTTTGTTGACCTCTATCGTTTAACTGCTGATTTCATTATCCGCCGGGTGGATCATTCAAAGAAGCCTGCTTGTTCGCCCCTTGAAAATCCCCTCACCTTCCTCCATCATGCGGAAAGTTCCACAACCAGCTCTAATGCGCATATGGAGGACTCATATGGAATCATCTTTTGGAATAGCCGTTGTCGGATGCGGAACCGTCGGGAATGCCACTGCCGCTC
>JAUUYD010000183.1 GCA_030590585.1 Spirochaeta sp. | reverse complement strand
GAGGTAAAAAGTATCAGGACAATGGCGATACGGCGGTGGATATCCATATTACCAGGAAATTAGAGAAAATGAACGGTATCGATAATTAGCTCAGGCATACCCCGTTTGAAATCCCACCCCCAGTCGATATTGAGATTCAGGCTGGGCATGGCGTCTATGTAGATAATCGCGGTAGCCCCCAGGCAGTATTCCCAGGAATCAGGACCATGCTCCCAAAGTGGTGAATAAACATATCCGATATCGGTGAACGGCCTAAGATGCAGGGAGAACAGGTTCGGGATGTGAAACAACTCGAAATTCGCCTGAAACGTGAAATAAGTACCAAACTGACCATGAGTCATATAATCTACGACACCCCGGAGCCGGTCACCGGCATTTTTCCGGATTCCGTCGATTGCGTAGAACCCGCCGAGCCTGCCTGAAATCTCAAACCAGGAAGTCAGTGGAAGGTATGCCTTGAGATCCGATTCCAGAAAGATATCGCTATTGCCGGTTTCGGTGTACCAGAGGTTTTTATTCATGAAATCAAAATAGAATCCGTGTCGGAAATTACCGATCCAGTTCACCTGATCGGTAACGAGTCCGTGATCTAATCCCGGGGCGAATCCGTTATTGATGAACAGGGTATCGAGATATCCCGTGTCATTAAAGTCGAAGCGGTAATCGTAAAGCCAGGATACCAGAGGTGTGAGCTTATAAGACCAGGGATGACCTGCCGATAACGGTATGTCCAGGGTTGCGGATAACTGTGTACGGGAATTTCTGTATTCTACGACAGTATCTCCCACCGGATCGCCGTAGCGGGTGGTGCCGTCAAATTGTTCTAAGGCCACATCAAGATGCAGCGGACCGAGAATAATTTTCTGAGTTTCCAACTCGAAGAGAATCTCGTTCGGACTCCAATATCCCTGGAACATCTGATCGGTGAGTGTCCCGAAGGCGTTGTAGTAATTAACCTTGAGTCCCAGGGTGAGGCCCCTGTCCGATGAGTACTTAATCATTGGACGAGGCACCAGTGTGAAAGAGTCGGTCAGACTGATGAATATTTCGATGGCCTCGGGATCATCGGCGTTCATTTCCAGCTTAAACTCCTTGAAAATACGTCGACGCCTGAGATCCCGGACTCGGGCATTTATTTGTTTCTTCAGGATTGCCAGGCTTTCATATTCCCGGCCCTCTTGAATCATGAGTTCTTTCAGCAGGGCGTTTCGCCTGGTTTTTCCATCAATCTCTGTGACAATCAGGGTGATGGTGACAGGGCCCTCCGCGAAGAGATTGAAAATCGGAAGCATTAAAAGGAGACAGAGCATAACCGCCTTGGCGGCAGGGAATCGGTTTTGAATCATTCAGTATAACCCTCGAATTGGGAAAAAAAGCATATATCAGAAGTATAACTCTTTTATGGACGTCGGGTTCAACATTGAGCCGGAAACCCAATATGCCCTCCGCTCTTAGCCAATTTAAATTTCATATTTCTGTTTCCGTTTCTGCAAAACAAGTGTCAGGAGACAAGTGGGCTGAAGAAACCCGAATCAGAAATCACCATAGACAAAAGGTCACTTTAGAAAACTTGCATAAGAGTGAACCTTGCATATCCTTATATGTAGTAGTCTTTTCCAGGGAGTCAGTAATGAAAAAACGTCTATTGGTCCTGTTTCTCCTGAGCTTTGTCATCTTGTCCGCACTCATGTCCCAGAGTACCACCGCCGGAGCGGTTAACGGTATGACTCTCAATGGGGCAACCGGACTTATTATCGTTCCTGATGCCCGTATCGGCTGGGAAAATACAAAATTCGGTTTGGATATCGGTTATGGATTTGTCTGGGGTGGTCAGGGGAATTTAGATAACCTGCCGCGTTTCTCTTTCAGTCTTTTTCAGAAAGCGGAAATCTATGGACTTGTCCAATTCGGCAGCAATGGTGTCGGCATGAAAAATTTTGTTGTCGGGGGGAAATTTCAACTTTTCAAGGATGGCGGCGCAGCCATGGCTCTGGGAGGGGATTTTGAGTTTCTGAATAATAACTTCAGTATGGCTGGAAACAGTGGGAAAGTTTATCTGGCGATGACCTACGGTGGAAACTTCTTCAAAATGCCCGCGGTTACTACGGCTACTATCGGGTGGCAGTTTTTGAATCGGAGTGATTTCAGCAGTCAGTTCGTTTACGGGATGGGTTTTTCCATGACTCTGTTCCCGAACACCTTTAAAGATTTTGTTTACTGGATTACCGATTTTTCCAACTTCTCATATGTGGTTACAGGTAGTGGTATAAATGCCAACAGCCGCGGCGCGTTTAACACCGGTGTGCGGATACACCCTTTTAAGGGAGGTAAATTCAATATGATTATTGATGTTGTCGGAGCCGATCTTCTGGATGACGGTCAGCGTGCATTGGTAATAAGCATCAGCGGAGGCTTTGGTTTTTAATGCGGTTCGGAAATCCATCGCCCTTGGTGGTGGTCATGTCCTGAAGGCACTGCTGTAAGAAAATCAGGGTATACTGGAAACATGGCAAAGTGGGAAAAATCCCCCGTCGACCATCCTGAATGTATCAGTCTATAATTGCCGGTGAGACTGTAATGTAAAGGACAAGTCATGAGTGACAACATTGTATTGAAAGCTGAGGATCTGGACGGGTATCTCACAGAAACTGACCGGGGAAATATTTCCCGGATGCACGAGTATTATGATGAGGCCATTTCTTCATTCCGCACTCTCGCGGCTGGTGAGTCAAACCCCTCCCTGGTAAAGAATGAAACTGATAAAATAATCAGTTTGTATGAGAAGATGGGAAAGTTCATGCAGGAAATTACCGCTGACGAACCGCATCTTCATGTTTACAGTTTTGAGACACCCACAATAAAGCACGGTGAGGTTTCCCGGCTGATTGCTAAACTCAGGGATGCCCGGACCGGGAATGATGAGTTTGTTTACTATATTCAGCGGGCTTATGAATTACTGTTCAATCTGGCATGGGGCGGAGCTGAAAACAGCCTGAAAAATCATCTTGTGGTAAAAACCCCTGTAACAGATCCCGTACAGAATTATGCTGTTCATAAGATTCCTGATGTTGATGAGCTGATAAAAGACACTGTGATGTGCGTAATGCTCCGGGGAGCTCTGCTGCCTTCCATGATTTTAAGTAAGGAAGTACAGGAATACAGCTCAACCGGCAATGTCACTCCCTTTGCCCTGTTCAGGATTAAAAGGGATGATTCAAAGACCAAAGATGATATGGAATATATTCTGGATTTGGATATGTCCTATTTTGACCTTGAATCCCTGGACGGAAAAAACCTTGTCTTTGCTGATCCGATGAACGCCACCGGCGGGAGCCTGGTCACCATAGTTAAATATCTTCTGGATCAAGGCATCAAGCCGAAATCTATCAAGGCATTAAATGTTATCGCGGCTCTGCAGGGGTCTCTTCAGATTGTGCGTTCAATTGAAAATGTTGATGTTTATACTCTATGGATGGACCCGGTTCTGAATGATGTCGCCTATATACTGCCCGGGCTTGGAGATGCCGGCGACCGTATCAATGGAACTGATGGGGAGTATCCAAGGAGTATGATTCAGCTGGTGGCTGATTATGGTGCAAATCTGGCATCACTATACAGAGCACAGGTTCGAGAAGTTGAACGGACGGTGCTCGGGGGATGACCCCGCGAAGCAGCTGGCGATATCGAATTCTATTAATCGTTTCTGCTGCCGCTCTTGCTACCGGGGGGGGCTGCCGTACCTGGAGTTCCAGAGAAGAGCGGGCCGCTCAGGCTTACAATGAAGGGAATACATATCGTGAAGCCGGTATGTATGAAGACGCCCTGTCAGCCTATCAGCTGGCGTTACAACATGAGCCTGAAATGGCTGCGGCAACATACAATCTTGCATTAACCCTTGTTGAGCTGAAACGCAGCGATGAGGCGCTTGAGCATCTTCATTCCCTGAACCAACGGGATCCGCGAAATCTGAAAGTGCTGCGGGCTATGGCCTGGACGGCCTGGAATAGCGGAAGGGCGCAGGCATCCCTCGATTATTATAAGTCTGTTCTCATCATTTCTCCCGGAGATGCTGATGCTCTGCTTGGAGCTTGTGAAGTCTATGAGGCTATTGGCCGGCCTGGAGAGGCTGTTGAAATGCGGCGTTTTCTTCTGAAAATGGATGAAAATACCGAAACGCGTATGGATCTGGCACGAACTTTGGAGTTGGCTGAACGTGATGAAGAGGCCTTTGAAATCTACAACAATGTGCTGGTTCGGAATCCGGCAAAACAGGAAGCATTATCCGGTGCCTGCAGAACAGCTGAAGAAACCGGCCGGTTTCATGACTCAATTGAGTTCAGACTGAAACTTATCGATACGAAGAATACAGACACAGCTGAGGACTGGTGGTATATCGCTCGTCTCAGACTGGTAAACCTCGGTGATTATGAGGGGGGGCTTAAGGCTCTTGATACTGCTCTCAGTGAAGGTTTCTCAGACGAAGAGGCATTTGAAGAGATGTTAATCGGTTCTCCGCCGGCTATCCGATCAGCTGTCAGGAAGCTGTTGTCTGAAGGATAATTATTTTCAGCTTGTTTCCGGATCAGACTCCAGTTCTGTGATTATTTCCGGTCTGTCCTTCCCGTCGATACCCGCACACTCAGCGGAACAAAAACCATCCTGACTGAATGAGTTCTTGTCAAAATATTCACCGCATACGGGGCAGCGTTGAAAAGACTGTGCACATTCTCTTGAACAGAACCTTTCGGAATACGTCCCAACAACAGGATGCCACTTACCGCAGGTATAGCAACGCTGATATTCAACCTGGTTTTTATCTTTCATTCATTGTGATTTTATTGGGATGGTGGTTTGGAGTCAAATTACCTGTAGATTCGTAAAAAAATCAGCGATGTGCTTGACACTTTTGGTCAGCATCGGTAAATTGCTCCTCGCGCTTCGACGGGAACGTTGATGCTGCAGCCGACGGTTGATACTTGAATATCGACTTTAAGGTTCTTTAACAGAATATTCAGGATTGTACATTAAGGCATTGTCTTGGTTACGATACTGATTATGGAATAGGGAAGGGAAGAAAGAGACCACGCGCATGGACTGTGTACAAGCAGTTTATGGGCGATTAGAACCGCCTTTTATGAGGTGGTTGATAGCCAGATGAATGTCGGGAATCTAAGGACTTAGAAGAAGCCGCGACTTGGACTTACTTATGTAGGGTCAAGAGGCGGCGAACTTAATCTTGGTAAAAAGAGCGCCTTTCGAGGCGCTTATTATATCATGGAGAGTTTGATCCTGGCTCAGAACGAACGCTGGCGGCGCGTTTTAAGCATGCAAGTCGAACGGTAGAGTAGTGCTTGCACTACTTGAGAGTGGCGAACGGGTGAGTAACGCGTAGATGATCTACCTATTGGTTGGGGATAGCTCATGGAAACATGGGGTAATACCGAATAAGATCTTTTGGCTTTGGCCGGAAGATGAAAGGGGCTTCGGCCTCGCCGAGGGATGAGTCT
>JAUUYD010000505.1 GCA_030590585.1 Spirochaeta sp. | reverse complement strand
TGACTTGAACCGCTTTCGGCAATATTTCGAATAATCAGTGAATCACTGCCTGAAAAAGTTTCAATGAGTGAATTCATTTCTTTTATCTGTACATCCGAGGCAGCATTGAACAGGGCAAGCGCAGGCTTTCCAGCTTCCACGCTAATTGATACGGCCAGCTCCCCGAGCTGCCTGATAACAGCGGTTCTGTCAGGAACAACGGCACGAATGTGTGGACCGGTATTTTTCAGAACCTTAAGGGAGGGATAAGCACCGGCAATAATATAACGGCTGTCGGAAGCCGGCAGTTCTATTGATGAAGCGGCTATCCATGGACTGAGAATCACTATCTCCGGCTGATCTTCGGCCCCGGTAATTATTTCCCGAAATTCTTCTTCCGAATCGCTCAGAATGCTTGTCACTCTATACCCGAGGATCCGGGCCTTTATTTTGAAAATACGATTTAAAGGACCCCATGTCTTACCCTGTATCAACTCTATATACGGATCGCTGATTACAAGAATATCCTGAGGCATACATGAAGACAGAAGAAAAACCAACAAAAATATAAAATAAATAAAAGTACGAGGATGCAGAGTCTTAAGTGATTTCCAAGCGAAATGAGAGGAATACAGCGGGTTCGCATGGCGAACTTGCGAGCAGTGAACAGGTTCATTCCCGAATAAGCGCTGGAAAAGCATGGTTTCATACCCCGCGGCAGAGCCGCGGAATGGGAGCCGCTCAAGCGGCTCCGGGTCCAGGGCTCTGCCCTGGGGTATGATACCATTCATTTAACCGAGCCGGCCACGTGAATCCAGAAATGCCAGCAAAGTTACAGCTGCAGCAATAATAACTGCTGTCAGGAAAGCATAGAAAATCTCTCCTGATGTGTAAATTAACTGCAGGAAGGTAATTAGTGAGGAGAATCCCAAAGCAGCCGCAAGTAATATGTATCGAAGCCAGCCGTCCAGACGCAATCCCCGATCTACAAACAATGTGGCGGCTCCGACACTGCCTATCCAGAGAAAAGGATAAAAAAATAAACGATAAATATCAAAACCGGGGTTTGGAGAAATGGCATACCAAAGCATATACACCGAAGCCGCTCCGCTCAGCCATGCGGCGATTTCACGAATTCTGGAATAGGATGTCGGTTTTCTCAAATACAAAGCTGATATCAACGGAACTGAAACTATCATCGGCCATCCCGGTCCCCGGAGCCATGCCCATCGATAAAGAACGTGAGTATCCATTCCGAAAGGTGTCCGTGTTAATAATCCCAATGTTATTACCAGAGTCACCATTCCGATAAGAAGTCCACCGAGGAAAGGCAAAAAAAGGCCTCTCCATCCCCTTGAAGGGGTCCTGTAGAAAGACACTATAAAAAGAAACCAGACTGGTAAGGATATAAATAAAAACAAGGCCATAATTGTGGTTAACCTAGCATGAGGTGCCTCTGTGGGCAAGACGAAAGGCAATATACCGAATACCATCACAATTGTCCTCAAGAAATCCGGCACGTAGAGCCGCCGCGGTTAAACCTTTTACTGTAAACAAACCGATGTGGGTTTCATCAGATCTATATCGCCAGTACTCGAATCGATTGTGATCTGAGGGTAGAAACTCTGTTGATATGCAAAGTCTTCCACCGGGAGATAACCGGGATGCCAGATTGAGAAGTACTTCATATGGATTGTGCAGATGCTCAAATACTTCCAGTGCGGTAATCAGCTGGAACGGTCCGCGGGGTTCTCCGGCTGCGAAGTACAAATCCTCTGTAAAAACCTGATACCCCCTTTCCTCCATCATTCGGGCCATAACAGGTTCCGGACCGCTTCCAAAGTCCAATATATGTGCATTTTCCGGAACTTGAGTATCAATGGCAAAGTTCAGGAAATCATTTATCCATTTGACATAACCATGATTCTCAGGACTGTTGTTATGCAGTTCGTATCGTTTTTTCTCATACTCAGCTGAGAGTTGATGAGATTTATCCCTGGATACATAAGAACAGCTTAGACAGCGATGATAGAGAATATGATCTGATTTTGTTCTGAAATCTTCTACTTCACTGCCGCCGCATAGTTTACAAGCCCAGCTCACCCTGAGAAAACCCTGTTGGCTACTGCAACCCATTCTGCCGGGCTGACAGTTTCAGGTCGCCTTGAGAGGTCTATATGTTCTGATCTGAATGCGTCTTTTACCAAATCTTGATTGGGAAAATCCCTGAGCCTGGAAGCAGATATAATATTGTTGGATAAGGTTTTTCGCCGTGAAGAGAACATTGACCGTACAAGAAGGCGGAACTGCAGGGGATTATCAATATGACCACAGTTCTCAGCAGGAGAAAGTGACACAATTCTGGATTTCACCCGGGGTGCCGGGTAAAACGATCCCGGAGAGAGACGTCCGCAGTCAGTTACCTTCGAACCTGTCTGACAGAGGATTGAAAATGAAGAATAATCTTTTGTCCCGGGAGAAGCCGTCATTCTCTTACCCATCTCCTCCTGTACAGTGAAAACACTTACAGGCGCGAGCCGATTCGATT
>JAUUYD010000356.1 GCA_030590585.1 Spirochaeta sp. | reverse complement strand
TTTTCAGAAAGTTCATCCATTCAGAGAAGCTTCCCTGACAGGTAAGGTAAGGGTAATTGTCGTGCCTTTACCTTCCTGACTTTTCACGTCGATATCTCCCCTGTTTTTACCCATAATACCATAAACGATGGAGAGTCCCAGTCCCGTTCCCTCGCCATTTGTTTTTGTGGTAAAGAACGGATCGAAGATTTTTCCCAGTACATCAGAAGAGATTCCCACTCCGTTATCCTCGACAGAAATTACGATACTATTCCCTTGATTTAAAGAAGTGGTTACAAGCACTTCTCCCTGATCACCAACAGCATGAACAGCATTTTGAACAAGATTCAAAATTACCTGCTTAAGTTCATCTGGCGATATATTCGCCCTGGGTAAATCCTCATCTCCATTCAGACTGATTATTAAATCCGTATCCGGCTGCCGGCCATATCGGGTTAATCGAAGAACATTCTCCAGACATTCATTCACATCCGTACTTTGTTCCCCACTGCTTGTCTCCCTGGAAAAATCCAGCAGTTCCCTGACAATCCGGGCAATTCGCTGAGTCTCCTGTTCTATCCACTGAAGAGAGATACGATCTTCTTCCTGTACAACTCCGGATTGAAGATTCTGAACATTGGTAAGAATGGAGCTTAACGGATTATTGATTTCATGGGCGATTCCCGCTGAGAGGAAACTCAAGGATGAGAGCTTTTCAGCCTGTAAAATCTTTTCTTCAAGTTCTACCTTGCGGCTGATATCGTTCAATTCCAGAACACATTTCCCCGGAGAACGACCGGCCATCTGAATCAGGGGATAGAGCTTGATTTCCCAGATTTTATCTCCGGCTCTTTTAATGCCGATCCATTCCTCCCTTTCTCCTTTAGCAATCTGACGGGCCAGGAGAATTACCGATTCATCAACAAGAGGGAGATTCAGATCGTTTAGATTTTGAGCGGAGATGTCGGGATATTCCTGTGGGAAACTCTTGGTAAAGAGCTCATTAACTTTCTCAATTTTCAGATCAGGATCCACAACAAGAATGCCGGCGGGCAAGGATTGAATAATGGTTTCGTTGTAGTCCTTCAGGAAGGTGATTTCCCGGATATTACCATCCATTGTCAAACGATCATGATTCAAGTGCCGGGCCATTTCATTAAAACCCTCGAGAAGACTCCGTACTTCTCCAAGGGCTTTTACCGGGACCTTCACATTGTATTGACCGGATCTGATACTTATCATTGCAGCGATGAGCAGGTTTACCGGTCTGGTTATTCTGCTGGAAAAATACAGCCCGAGAAAAAGTGTTAAAAGAACAGTTATACCTGTTACAAGCAGAACGATCCGGCCGATGTTATACTGCAGGGCGCGATAGGGCGCGTCAGATAAAAAAACTGCCAGGTAGAGAATCTCTTCCTTTTCAGTCCCCCCAAGCTCCCCAATATTTTGAAAT
Organism: Spirochaeta sp.; assembly: GCA_030590585.1. The sequence goes on along the minus strand of JAUUYD010000356.1, from coordinate 2,367 downwards.
GAAATATTGAATCGTCCCTTACCCAGATCCTGATCGTAATACTCCAGATACGGTGGAGATTCATCTGGAGCGTCGGGAGCTTTTAATAGCTTCAACACGGAATCCCGGTTTTCGGCAACTTGTAATATGGCGCTTTCATCCCGGGTAATCAGAACATTTGAACGTTCGGATTCGGTAAGATGGGCATAAAAATCTTCATCAAGGTGCTTGAGCAGAAATACTTCCATTCCGGAATCGTATCTGAGTGCGGCTGACAGATAAACTCTGTTATCGATAAGTCTTAGAGACACATAGGGATGATTTTTCTCGAATATAAGTGAACTGAAATTTTGAATCGGAGGATTGGCATCCTCCAGAACAATATACTGTGGCCAGGCGGAGTCAGTATTTTTTATAGCATAAGCATCAATGCCCGTATCTTTGAGGATGTCGGTAATTCCATCCTGATGTTGTTGTCCATCTTGTAATCGAATAGCTGATTTCCAGAGAATTCGAACCCAGGAGTTGTATGCTGCATATACCCGGGATGATTCTCCCCGTAACTCCATCCTGGCATCTGCCTGATTATCCCGGGAAACCAGCCCCAGAATGAAGCCGGCTGTAATCAGTGCCTGGAATCCGATAACTCCCAGGAAGAACAGTAATGTCCGGGCATAGAGTTTCATAAAGGGTATTCTATACGACAGATTCGGATCCGACGATCAGATTGACCACCTCATCCGGATTGGTATCCTTTTTCAGAAGATCTCCTACCTTTTCACCCCGGCGCATTACGATGATACGATCCGCTACGGCAAATACATCATGCATCTGATGACTGATGATGATAATTCCCAAGCCATGATCCTTGAGGGATTTTACCAGCTCCAATACCTGGTGCTGCTGTGCCACTCCCAAGGCTGCAGTGGGTTCGTCCATTATCAGGAACTTTGCATTCCAGTAAATTGAACGTGAAATTGCCACAGCCTGACGCTGCCCGCCGGAAAGAGTTCGAACATTATTTCGCAGGGATGGAACCTTGATATTCAGTTTTTTCAGGACTCCCAGGGATTCATCGTACATGAACTTGGAGTCCAGTACGTTGAAGAGCCCCCAGGCTTTCCTTGTCTTTTCACGCCCAAGGAAAATGTTGGAATACACATTCATATTTTCAGCCAGGGCCAGATCCTGATAAATGGTCTCAATTCCCAAAGACAGTGCGTCCATAGGGCTGTGGATGTCAACTTCTTTTCCATTAAAGAAAACCTGTCCTCCATCGGGTTGATGTACCCCGGAAATCATCTTGATCAGAGTTGATTTACCGGCACCGTTATCTCCGAGAACAGCGACAATCTCCCCAGCTTCGACACCGAAACTCACTTCCTTTACAGCGGTAAGGCCGCCGAATCGCTTTGTAATATTTTTTGTTTCTACCAGATAATCCACACGCTTACTCCTTGTTGTCCGTATACGTCTTCTCAGGGAAAACCTTATCAATCAGAACTGCCGAAATCAGGATAACCCCGACAATGATGTATTTATCGAAAGTGGGAATACCCATGACTCGCAGTCCGGTTTCAAGAACCGCGATAATCAAAGCCCCTAGAATGGTTCGCCAGACAGTTCCCTTTCCGCCGTAAAGACTGGCACCGCCGATAACAACGGCAGCGATAGCATCAAGCAGGGAAGCGGCCCCTGCATCACCTTTCCCGGTGACATACATCAGTACGTAAATCACTCCGGCCAGGGAGGCGAGAAAGGAGGAAAGCATGTAGATCTTCACCTTGTGACGGCCGACGTTGATTCCAGACCTTATCGCTGCATCAACGTTGCCGCCGATAGCATAGGTATGCTGTCCGAAAACTGTACGCTTCAGCACAAAGGCGAGTATCCCGATTACAACGAAGGCCAATACAACGATATTCGGTATCAGTTCTATAATAAAACCTCCCCGGGGAATTTCAGGACGAACGAAAAAGGAAAGACCCGGACCCGGTGCCCAGTAAAGGAAATACCCATTACCGATCAGATTTGCCAGATGAGGTACATCTTTTGCTGCACCATTCAAAAGGAGCAATTCTGCTACTCCATGAGTAATTCCCAGCATTGAAAAGGTTGCTATAAACGGCGGTACCCGGAGCCTGGAGATGAGCAGCCCGTTTATAAGGCCCGGAAGCAAACCGATTAACAGGGTCAGCACGATACCCAGGATCAGAGCCGGGAAAGGCTGCATCCCTCCATGTACGAAGGCGGAAATCATCTTTGCACTGATGATGCTGGCAAAGCCCATGACATATCCAACCGAGAGGTCGATACCGCCTGTTATTATGACAAAGAGTTCCGCAGTTCCCAGAAGAAATACGGTTATTCCGAAGAAAAAGATCATCT
>JAUUYD010000313.1 GCA_030590585.1 Spirochaeta sp. | reverse complement strand
CCTTTTCCGCGGCAATCCTGCCTGAAGCCATTTGTACCGCGTCGATAATTTTATCATACCCGGTACAGCGACAGATATTCCCCGCCAGTCCTTCCCTGATGGCCTGTTCGTCAGGATCGGGATTATTGCGGAGAAGCGCCGCTGAAGCCATCATCATCCCGGGTGTACAGAACCCGCATTGAGCACCGTGGCATTCGGTAAAGGATTCGGCCAGGATTTTCCCTTCGGCAGTTTCGGCCAGTCCCTCGGGGGTAAGCACTTCAGAACCGTCAACCTGGGAGATGGGTATCAGGCAGCTGTTCACCAGCTTACCATCCAGCAGTATCGTACAGGCACCACACTCCCCTTCGCCGCAGCCTTCCTTAACCCCTGTGAGTCCGAGGTCAATTCTCAAAACATCCAGCAGGCGCCTCATATCCTGATTCAAATTGACCTCTCGCGACTGGCCGTTGACTGTCAGTTTAATCGTCATCGGGCATCCTCCATGATATCCATGAGCACCTCGGGAACCAGAGGGATAAGCGTGCAAGGGCGTCCAATCGCCTGTTCCACCGCAGCGGCATAGGCCGCATGTCCGGCATCATGAACCATCTCCCCCATACCCTTGGCCCCGAAGGCACCGTAAGGATAGGGATTGTCCACCGTTGCCGATCCGGTTCGGGGATAGTCCAGACTGGTGGGAACCATGTAATCCGACATGGTTATCTGACGGAAACGTCCGGATTCATCCACTTCAAGTTTCTCCATACCGCCGTAACCCAGGGCCTGGCTCATGCCGCCCTGAATCTGACCATCGACAACTTTTTCATCTATGGCCCGGCCCACATCGAAAACCGCCCAGGCACCTGTTACCCTGGTTTCCCAGGTAACAGGATCTACTTCCAACTCACAGACATTCACACCCCAGCCGTAGGTGGAGTAGGAATCTCCCTCCAGGGTTTCCTGATTCCAGCTCATACCCGGAGGCATTTCGTATTTCCGTTCCACCCTCTGGGCCTCGCCATCCTTCCAGAGATCTTTTAAATCCTCAGCAGCTTTTTGTAACAGAAAGCCCACCACCATCATGGTCCGGCTGGCCACCGTCGGACCGGAATCCGGTACCCGGTCAGTATCAGGATTATTAAAAATGATATCGTAAGGATTGAGGTTCAAAACCTTCGCCACCACCTTGCGGAAGGTAGTTAAAGGCCCCTGACCGATATCGACTGCGGCACAGAGGATTTCCACCCGGCCGTCTGAATCCTTCTCCAGAGCCACTTCCCCTTTGATAATCTTCTGCTCTCCATCACCGGTAAATCCGGCACCATGGAGAATGAAGGACATTCCTATCCCCCGCATGAGCTTAGCGGATTCCCTGGCAAATCTGGCCCTTTTCTCCGAATACCCGGACATATCTTCAGCTTTAGCCACCAGCTTGTCCAGGATAATATCCTCCCGGAAGGTACCATCGGTGACAGTCGAATCACCTCTTTTAAGTAGAAGAGGTCTTTTGTAATCCAGTACTTCGATTCCAACCCGCCTGGCCAGCTCCTCCATGTGCATTTCAATACCAAAGAGGGACTGGGGAGCTCCGAAACCCCGGAAGGCTCCCGAGGGTACGGTGTTGGTGGCAATACCCCGACCGCGAACCCGGAATGCCGGAAAATTATAGACCCCCAGGGAGTGGAAAACAGCCCTCATAAGGACGATTTTCGTATAGGTTTCATAGGCGCCGCCGTCAATATCCACCACGACATCCAGAGCCAGAATCCTGCCGTCTGAATCAAGGGCGGTCCGGTATTTACAACGGGAGGGATGGCGCTTACTGGTGAAAGCCAAATCCTCCACCCGGTCCATAATCATTCTGATGGGCTTCCCCGTCACCCAGGATGCCACCGCCAGAGGGGCACCGATAATTTCCGGATAGTCCTCTTTCCCGCCGAAAGCTCCCCCCACAGTATCGACAATCACCCGTACATCATCATGGTTGAGTCCAAGAACATGACAGACCGCATGATTCACATAGTAAGGACACTGCATGGAGCCCCTTATCCCGAGCCTGTCCCCGTCCCGCCAGGTAATGAGTCCCTGACCTTCGAGGTAGAACTGCTCCTGAAACCCCGTCTCGTAATCACCCTCAACCACTGAAGCGGCAGAATCAAACGCTGAATTCACATCTCCACGGTCCAGATCCACCCGGCAGAAAACATTGTCGTCCCCGTGTATCACTCCGCCTTTAAAAGAGAGAGCCTCATCAATATTGACACAGACCGGCAGGGCATCAACGTCCATTTCAATGGCGTTCAGCAGCCGGTCCACTTTTTCAGGTTCAGGCCCTGCAACAACAGCAACAATCTGCCCGACGTATCGTACTTCCCCCTCGGCGAAGCAGGGCATATCCCGGGAAGCCGCCATGGGAATCTCGTTCTTCCCGCCCTCGGGAATATCTGATGCGGTAACAATGCTGTAACCCTCGGGAACTACCGGAAGCCGCAGGTCCGTAATCCGGCCCCTGGGGTGGGGAGAACGGTAAAAGCGCCCGATGAGCATGTCCGGTGATAGCCCGGCATCAGTACCGTCGAGCTTCAAATCCGCAACATAAAGCATTGAACCTGTGGCTTTGGCTAAACCGTCGGGTCTGGCAATCCCTTTGCTTATGGAAGCGTCATCCAAGGCTTTTATTTCCTCACTCATGTTTCAACCCCCTTCATTGCAGTAGTAATATCCTTCAGACCATTACCAGTCAACAAAACCACCGCACGGTCTTTCTTCCCCGGTCCACATCCGGTATCGATATCCGCCAGAAGCCCGGCAAAAGCCGCGGCCGCGGCGGGTTCGGCAAAGAGCCCGCTGGAAGATGACAGTCGGCGCTGAGCGGCAATGATGGCCGCGTCAGAAACAGTCACACAGCGGCCCCGGTGCCGCTGCAGGCGGCCCAGTGCGAACAGGCCGCCTCGGGGAACATCCACCGAAATCGAATCGGCGATGGTATGCGCCGCCTCAGGCGTCTCAAACCGGCCTGCGGCCAACGCTCTTGTAAGAGCCGCACTGCCCTCGGCCTGGACGCAGACCACTTCCGGCACCTTGTCGGCAATTCCCAGGGTCACCAGATCTTCAAAACCCTTGTACACACCGGAAATAATCACACCGTCCCCGGTGGGAACATACACAATATCCGGCATCGACGCCCGTAATTGGCGGAAAATTTCCAGAGAAACCGTCTTCTTCCCCTCAACGGTGAGGGGGTTGTGAGCGGTGTTCCTTGAGAGCCCGCCATGCTCAGTCACATAGGCAAGGGACTGATCGAAGGCATCATCGTAGGTGCCCTCCACCTTGATAACATTCGCCCCGTACTGCAGGGCCTGAACAATTTTCGCCTGTGGAGCACTGGCCGGAAGGTAAAGCCGGACATTCAGCCCCGCCGCTGCCGCCACCCCTGCCATGGAGGAACCGGCATTCCCGGTGGATGCCACAATGATATCCTTTAATCCGTGCTGCAGGGCAAATGCCGCCACCAGATAGCTGGCCCGGTCTTTCAGAGAACCGGTGGGATTCGCCGTATCATCTTTGAGAAACAAGCCTTCCAGGCCCAACTCCTCCCGGAGCCGCCGAGGCTCCCAGAGAGGCGTTTCCCCCACAGGTATCGGTGGGAAAAAATCAACCGGAACCGGGAGCAGTCCCCGGGTATCCGCCGCCGGCACACTCAAATCCAGCCGGGGATTTTTCCCCAGATCCCGCAGAGCCTCCCAATCCGCCGGGGGGCTGCCGGAAAGACGAACCTCTAGCTGACCCCTTAAGGGCTGATCGGCGGTCTGCTTCAGGGCGCAGTCGTCACAGAGATAACGCCCCGGCTCCAGCGGGTAAGACCGGCCGCATTCGATACAAATATATTCAAATTTCATTACAGCCTCTCCACCCATTTGCCATATAAGATATCAGGCCTTCGCCTCATCCAGAGCATAAATCAGAGAGGCATAAAAAGCACTGCAGATAACAAGATCTTCAACCCGGTTCACCTCGTTGGGAGCATGGGCCTGATCCTCATCTCCCGGACCGAAACCGATACCGGGAATGTTGTGACGCCCGGAAACCGACACCAGATTGGTGCTGAAGGTCCATTTATCAACCACCGGAGCTTTTCCGTACAACCCGGTATAACCGGCAACACCAGCCTGTACAAGCGGATGATCCTCATCGGTTTTCCAGGTGGG
>JAUUYD010000262.1 GCA_030590585.1 Spirochaeta sp. | reverse complement strand
TGACTGCCGGGCATAAATCCGGGTACGTCCACAAAGGTGATCAGCGGAATACCGAAGGCATCACAGAACCGTACGAACCTTGCGGCCTTTACCGATGCGTTTATATCCAGTACTCCGGCCATCACTGCAGGCTGATTGGCCACAACCCCCACCGGATGGCCGTTCATCCGGCAGAACCCGATAACGATATTCGGGGCATACATTTCAGATATTTCAAAAAAGATTCCCGAATCCACCACTTCTTTAATCACCTCTCTCACATCGTAGGGTTTGTGATTATCATCGGGAACAATTGAGGCTATTTTCTTGGAGATTCGCCCTGCCTTATCCGCAGGAGGGCTATAGGGTGCGGTTTTTTTGTTATTCGACGGTATGTAGGAGAGTATCCGACGAATGGTGAAAAGAGCATCTTTGTCATCTTTCGAAATGAAATGAGCCACACCGCTCTTCTGACCATGAACTGCTGCACCTCCCAGATCTACCGCACTGATTTCTTCGTAGATCACCTGCTTCACAACCTTGGGGCCGGTGACAAACATATAGCTGTGGGACTGAGTCATAACAACAAAGTCCTGAATGGCCGGGGAGTACACGGCACCTCCGGCACAGGGGCCGAGAATGGCGGTAATCTGGGGGATAACCCCGGATGCGGTTACGTTACGCTGGAAGATATCCCCGTATCCCGCCAGTGAATCGATCCCGTCCTGAACCCGGGCACCGCCGGAATCATTCAGGGCGATAATGGGAACCCGGGCCTTCATGGCCATATCCATCACCTTACAGATTTTTTCAGCATGGGTGCGGGAGAGGGAACCTCCGTTGACGGTGAAATCCTGGGCATAGAGATACACAGAGCAGCCGTCAATTTGGGCACTGCCTGTAACCACCCCGTCTCCGAGATAGTGCTGCTTTTCCAGGTCAAAATCCTGACCGGTATGAAGGCGGAACATGTCAAACTCTTCAAAAGAACCTGCATCCACCAGCTCATCTATTCTCTCCCGGGCCGAGAGCTTTCCCTGATTATGCTGCTTCTCGAGGCGCATAACCCCTCCGCCTTCCCGGGCCTGATCGAGTTTGGTTTCAAGCTCAACTATCTCAGGGCTTGAATGACGTTTTTTCGAGAGCTTCTGATCGTTCATAATGCACCTCCAGACACAGCGATACCTCATCTACCACTTCCGGATGCTTCAACGAGGTGTTTTTAGTATCAGTCCCAGACTTCTTCCAGAACTTCCTTACTGAAAAGTTCCTCAAGAGAGGGTTCATGGCTGGGAATCGGCCATGAAATCCAGGTTGTATTCATCAAGTGCTTGTAACCGACATTTTCACTGACACTGTTCCCTCCCCAGGTGCCGCAGCCCAGAGTCAGAGACATGGGCATACCGTTGGTCCATGCGCCGGAGTTGGCCAGAGCCTGGGGTTGATTCACCATCACCCGGGCCACTTTCACAGATTCACCAAGTTTGATGGCTTTGGCCTCATCGGTGGTATGAATACCGCAGGAATGACCGGGACCGGAAAAGTCTGTAATCCGATTCACCATATCAACAGCCTGATCAAAGTCTTTGTAGCTGTACATGGCCAGACAGGAGGAGAGTTTTTCACCCGCGAAGGGAAAGCCCTCGCCAATACCGGTTTCTTCAACAACAAAGAAGGTTCTACCTTCAGGCAGCTCAATACCGGCAATCTCTGCAATCCGCTGGACCGACTGGGCCACAATGTCTTTATTCAGGTGCACACCATCGGGCCAGTAAGCTTTCTGGAGCAGGGGTTTCTCCGAAGAAGGAACCAGGTAGGCACCGGCTTTATCAAAGCTGTCTTTCATCTGATCCACCATGGATTCATGCACCAGACAGGAGTTTTCGGTGGAACAGCTGGTACCGAAGTCAAAGGTATTGGAGCGCATGATTTTATCCGCCACTTCATCGGTATTCGCCGTGACATCCACAATGGTTACCGCGTTTCCGGCACCGACACCTAAAGCAGGCTTTCCGCTGGAGTAAGCGGCCCGAACCATGGGTGTACCGCCGGTGGCCAGTATCAGGTCGCTCTGAGCCATCAGTTCACCGGAAATCTCCACGGAGATTTCTTCCAATGTCTGAATCAGATCTACCGGCCAGCCATGTCGCTTCAGTACCTCACGCATCCGGTCAGTTGCCATTATATTGGTTTTCAACGAACGGGGATGAGGGGCCAGTATGATGGCATTACGGGTTTTGATTGCGCTGATAGCCTTCCCGAAAGGGGTGGCCTCACAATTGGTAACAGGAATCAATGCACCGATAACACCCATGGGTTTGGCAATCTTTACCAGACCTTTCTCATCATCACGTTCAATGATACCGACAGTTTTAGCATCCTTCAGATCTGCGTAGACCCCTTTGACTTTCACCATCATCTTGCCGATTTTACTTTTCACATTACCCATCCGGCTCTCTTCCACGGCCAGTTCAGCAATCTTCAAGGCAAAAGCTTCTGTGGTTCCTGAACGGGCGAGGCGGGCACAGATGTCGTCAATTTCTTTCTGACTTTTGAACTCTATCTGCTTCTGGGCGGCCCTGGCTTTTGCCATTAAACCGTTAACATAATTCTTTGCATCTACACTCATTTTTTTCCTTCCTTAATTGGCCGCCCCTCCCGGAGCGACTTTACTCCGACTCCTGTCGGAGCCGCCGATTAATATTTCCGTACCTACGTGACCGAAGGTCAACTAAAAATATCCCTGACTAAAGCAGTGAATCCGTATACTCCAGAGCCTTGTCAATAATCGCCACCGACTCATCCAGCTGATCTTTATCGATACAGAGAGGCGGCGCCATGAAAATGAAATCCCATTTGGCAAAAGTGGTGAGTCCCATCTCAGCCATCCTTTTCAATAGCTCACCGGCAACATTCCGTTTCGAGTCGGCAAAGCCCGCAAGGGGGGCATGGGTTTTCTTGTCGGAAGTCAGCTCGATACAGCCCCAGAGCCCCTGGTTCCGGACATCACCCACCGAGGGATGCTTGTCCATAACTTCCTGAAGCTTCCTGGAGAAATGCCGACCCAGAACCTTTGAGTTTTCGATAAGACCGTCGTTCTTGTACACCTCGATGTTGGCAATACCCGCGGCACAGGCCAGGGCATGTCCACCATAGGTTAGTCCACCGACAAAGGGATGATCCTGAAAATGATCCCAGATCTTCTTATTCCAGATCATGGCGCCCAGCGGTACATAAGCACTGGTAAGACCCTTGGCTGTCACGATGATATCGGGAATCACATCATAATTATTGATGCCGAACCACTCACCGCTTCGGCCCCATCCGGCCATGACTTCGTCACTCACCATCAGGATGCCATGCTCGTCACAGAGCTTTCTTAAACCCTGAATGTAACTTTTGGTGGGAATAATGATACCGTTTGTTCCCACAATGGGCTCAAGAAATATGGCCGCAATGGTTTGAGGACCATCAAGCATAATCTGGGTTCTTAAGACCTCCAGGGTACGGCGTCCGCATTCTTCGGGGTCGTCAACCGTTCCGAAGGGATCGTGATACGGATAGGGACCGAAGTAATGAACAACGCCTGGAATCCCGGGTTCCGCCGCCCATCTGCGGGGGTCGCCGGTGAGGGTTATGGCCCCGGCAGTGGCACCATGGTAACCGCGCCACCGCGCATAGATTTTATGACGCCCTGTGTACATACGGGCCGCCTTGATGGCATTCTCAACCGCTTCGGCGCCGCCGTTGGTGAAAAAAACATAGTCCAGATCGCCGGGAGTGACTTCCGAAATCATTCTGGCCAGTTCCGCCTTGGGCTCGGAACCGAACATGGTACCGGTATAGCAGAGCTTGTCCATCTGAGCCTTCATGGCGCCAAGGACATGCTTGTTACTATGACCGATATTGACACAGAGCAATCCGGAGGCAAAGTCTATGTACTGTTTTCCATCAACATCCCATTGGTAGATACCTTCAGCCCGGTCCATAATCACCGGCTTAACGCCCTTTTGAGCTTTCCAACTGTAAACCACATGTTCCCGATCCAGTTTCCGGATCGATTCCATTTTTGAATTTCCGTTTGAGGACATACGTTTCCCCCATCCTTATTGTGTGTGTATTTGTATTTTGATGCTATAATTGGATCATACAAGATCCATTTAGGAGAAACTTTCAGGAACCACTTATGCCGCGAGTCGCACCATATCTCAGTGTAGGAACAATAAATCTCGATCGGAGCATTCCAATCCCCCTCCATCGGCAGCTCTACCGTGCCCTCAGAGAGAAGATTCTCACCAATGTGATACTCCCGGGGGAGAGGCTTCCATCCTCCAGAGTCCTCGCCGAAGAACTGAATCTGGGGCGCAACACCGTTGTAAATGCCTATAACCAGCTGATTGCCGAGGGGTTTCTGGACAGTGCTGTGGGATCGGGCACGATTGTCAGTTCCGACCTGCCTGAGGAGTTAACCGGAGCAGCGGCGGCTTCTTCTGATGATTTGGATGACCCCTCCCGCGGTCCGGGGGAACGGGATATCCGGATTTCGGAACGGGGCATCGCTCTGATCGATGTGCCCTTTCTGGAAGAAACCCGGCTCAAGCCGTTCACACCGGCCTACCCATTTATCGACGAACGATTCGTTACCGTCTGGGG
>JAUUYD010000267.1 GCA_030590585.1 Spirochaeta sp. | reverse complement strand
GTCCTGTCCACGATTCCTTTGGGATTAATGAAAATCGAACTGTTTCCCGTCAGGGACGAATCCTCTCTCTATGTTGTCCTGACGACTCCCGAGCACAGTTCCCTGGAAGATACCGACGAAGTTACGAGAAAGATCGAAAACCTGCTTCTCAGCCTTGACGGTATTCACAGCATTTATTCCGAAGTCGGGGTGAACTCGATGAGAGAGTCCGAAATTGTTGTCAATCTCAAATCCGGGAGTGAAAGAACCTGGACAACAAAAGAAAAAATCCCCGAACTCCTCAAGATGTTTTCAACCGTTCCGGGAGCCAAGATAACGATAGGAACATCGGCAGGAGGAAAAACAGCCAACAGTCCGATACAAATAGAGTTTGTAGGAAACGACCTGGCCATTCTGGCCTCTACCACAGGGAATCTGGTCGGAATGATGTCGGATATCGAAGGGGTTGGAAATCCCTATACGGATTTCGAAAGGGGCTTTCCTGAGGTTCAAATTCTCATGAAACCCATCATGGCTGCTGATCAGGGTGTTGATGCATCAACTCTGGGTCAAATTGTCAAATCATTCATAAGCGGGCAGACGTCAGGGGCGCTGATAAACCCGGATGGGGAATTGCCTATTCGATTCGCAACGACCGATAAAAAACTCGATTCCGTCCAGGACCTGGATAAAATCCTCATTCCTTTGAAAGACGGAACGATGTTGTCACTGACACAGATTACCGCCCTGGCGGAAACGAGGGGTTTCGGAACGATTCGGCACAGCGGGGGGGATCGGACGGTTACAGTCTATGCCCAGCTTATGCCCGATGCGAACATCAGGAACGCCGTGGCGGATATCGACCGATTGATTGCGGAACAAGGCCTGCCTGAAGGGGTCCAGTATACTTGGGCAGGAGATGCCGCAGATCTCGATTCTTCTTTCAGTGCCATGGGACTGAACCTGGCTCTCGCCCTCCTGGTCGTTTTCCTGATACTCTCGGTGCAATTCAACTCACTGACCCAACCTCTGGTAATCCTGCTCTCGGTCCCCATGGCGGCGATTGGAGTCTTTATCGGACTCCTTTTAACAGGGAATAATTTCGGCCTCTATGCCTTTTTAGGAGTCATTGCATTAGTCGGTATCGCGGTCAACGACGCTATTGTTCTAATCGACACGGTCAACAGGAACAGAACGAACGGGATGTCCCTGAATGAATCCCTGACCGATGCGGGTAAAAGCCGGTTCGGACCTGTCCTGGCAACAACACTGACAACCATCGGCGGGATTCTCCCACTGGCTTTCAAAGACGTGAATTTTGCACAGTTGAGTATATCCCTCATATTCGGCCTCATGGCCTCTACGATATTGACCCTTATCGTACTCCCGGTTATTTACCGGATTGTTGAGGATTTAAAGCTCGGGTTTAAAAGAAAAATACCAATATTCATTGATGAGGAGACTGAATAATGAAACATAATCGTATATTTTTCGCAGTAATATTTATTCTGATATTATCGATTACCGCATGCACAAAGCTTCCCGATCAGAGTACGGTCGATGCCGGCCCTGCAGCCCCGGAAAAGGAAGCTGTCGTTGCAGATCTCAGTTCTCCCCCTCCTGGTTCAAATGCGACACAGGATAAATGGGATACTTTTACAGATGAGAAGAAGCAGGAATCCTGGGATAAGTACATGGCGAATTCGGCCTCGTCCGAGACTACTCCTGCCCCGGAGGACACTGCAGATGAACCTGTGGTTAAACGACCCGGAAGCGGCGGCGGCGGGGGATCTTCCATCATTCCTGTTGTTGTCGGGAAACTGACTTCGGTTGAAATTGATTTGTATTATTACGGTTTGGGGGAGCTTGTTGCCGGACATGAGATCCGGGTGAATCCCGAATCCTCCGGAACGGTAGCATCCCTATATGTTTCCGAAGGTGATTTTGTCGAAATCGGAGACCTCCTGTTCTCACTCGATAACAATACTCTCGCGAAAAATATCGAAAGAACAAGTGAAAAGTGGGACAACGATCTGGAACTCGCAGCCATCAAGCTCAACGAAGCCCGGGAATATTACGAGGTTACCAGCAGCCTTTTCCCAAAGGGTCTGATTTCAAGATCTGAAAGTGACAAAGCTCAGCAAACCTGGGAAGAAGCGAAACTGAACTATGATAAAATCCAATTGGGGAAAACGACAGAAATTGAAAATCTTCAGGAAAACCTCCGAGCCACACTTGCTATCAGCCCGGCCAGGGGGTTTGTATCCGGAATTTCGTTCAGGATGAATGAGCAAGTCGGAGCGGGAGACTTCGTAGAAATCATCGATATCGAAGATATCGCCATAAAGGTTCAGGTTCCTGAAAATGTCATCACCCGGATAAAAAACGGGAGCCGGGTTGTTGCGAAACAAGCTTCGGCACCTGCTTATATACTTGACGGGTTTGTCACAGGCGTGGGTTTAAAAGCCGATGCAAACAGAACCTATGAGGTTACAGCTGAATTTGATAATCCAAATCAGAGACTCCTGCCCGGTATGTTAATGGAAGCACAGATACAAATGGTTCGATACAGCTCGAACTTTGTTGTTCCAAAAGAAAGCATCATAATCGAGGGGGACAATTCGTTTCTTTTCAGAATTAATGCTGATAAGGCAGAAATGATTCCTGTTGAGACAGGTCAGTCACGAGGGCCAATGATTCAGATTATCGGACCTGTAAAGTCCGGGGATCTGATTGTTCTCACAGGTCAATCGTATCTCCGGGCCGGTAGTGCTGTGAATGTTGTAGAAACAAGAAAATATCTTCCGGAAAGAACTGAATTTTAAGAGCATTATAAAAAGTTTCGGAGTACACCCTTAAGGGACTTATCCCCAGGGGTACTCCGAAAGTAAGACTTTTAAAGGCCTTGTAATTCGCTATTGGTCCATCAGCTGCCGAATCGATCCAGCTGACGCTGGAAAGCTGATAGATGATTATAGGATCCTTTGAGCAGGTTATCATAAACCATCAGGATCGCTTCTTCGTCCGTACCGGCTATCAGGCCTTCAAGATCATCAATATCAAGAACTTCAATTGCAACACCAACGGCCATGGCCTCTTCAAGGGATATTTCCCCTTGAGCCGTCAAGTCACTGTACAGACCGGCCAGAATGGTATTGTTAAACACTCCGAATTCAGGGTCAGTCACCATGGGATCGTCCAGTTCATAGGCTTCAAGGAGAAGGGCTACCTGGTCCATGTGTGCCTGTTCACTCCTGGCGATATTTGAAAATACCCGATGATTCCAGTAATCAGCCAGATAAAGATAAACATCCCGTGCCAATTTTTCCTCTTCACGCATCAGAAGAAGGCCCGCAATTTCCGCGTCGTTCAAATCCCCGGGTTCAGCCGATTCCAATAAGGCTTCGCAGTCATCGCACATACCATTGTTGTTATTTCCAGGGCCGTTCCCCCATGCGCTGACACCAAAGGTCATCGCAACAATCATGATAATCAATGTAAAAGTAATTTTTCTGTTCATATTAAACTCCAATATTTTTTGTCGGACTTATTGTCCGCTTGCTGAATATAGTATTAAAAATATATATGAATGAAATGTGAACGGGGTATATCAAGTATAAGAATCTTAAGGGTATTTTCATCATTAGCATCGAATTCGTGCTTGAGTGTCGGCTGAAATGAGAAAAGACAGAGAAATATACGTCACATACGGTCAAGTCTGATTCAGACTTGACCGCGATTCATCTAATGATGAGAAGCTTCCGGTTAAATAAACCAGCTCCCTTTTGGACACTGGTTTTATGTTAGCAGGAACAGGATTCGCTCCGGTCAGCCCGTGCTATGGCTTTTTGCGCTTCATGCACTTGAACGGTAATAATTATGGTGCAGCCCTCCTAAAATCTGAACCTTCTGGATGTTCCCAGAACGGGGCATCTTTTTTCCACCAGGAATCTTGCCGATACCCTGATGTGGACGATGATGATTATAGTAATCTACATACTCCCGGATAATATTTCGAATCTGTTTCTCAGAAAGCAACAAGAAATGGTCCAATGCCTCTCGCCTGATGCTGCCGATAACTCTTTCGGTAAAGGCATTCATATTAGGTGCTGATGTACAGATATTCACTCCCTTGATGTTATACCAGCTGTAATCTATAGAAGTGAATTGAGGGGCATTGTCATAAATCAGAGTCTTCTTTTCTGGATTATCCTCTGAAAACAATGCAATTCTCTGTTTTACAAACTCTTTACATGGATTTTCAGTCAGATTCCATTGAACAATTCTACGGGATTTCAGTTCCAGTATAATCAGAAGGTAAAATCGCTTCCCGAGTAGAGTATCGATAGTCATGAAATCCATACTGAAAAGGGAGTTCCAATGAGTTTTCAGGAACCTACTCCAGCTACCAGATGACTGAATCTTGCCTTGCTTCCTGTAAGTCTGGATTATTCGATTCACAGTTGTTGGATTCAAATCGATTCCAAGCTTTTTCAACGCATCAGCAATTCTGTGACATCCCCAGAGCTGATTCTCCAGTTTCATTTCAAGGATCAAGTTTTTGATCTGTTTGGATACCGGTCTTCTACCG
>JAUUYD010000238.1 GCA_030590585.1 Spirochaeta sp. | reverse complement strand
AGATCTGCAGATGAAACAATCATATTATCCAGTTTTCCTGCCAGCCAGCCGAGTACTGCTGCGGAAGCAGCCCGGGTGGCTACGCCGGATTTTTGCTCAATCTCCGAGAAATCGAGTTCCGGAAGTTTACCGGCAGCCCAATCCGCCAGTTTCATGGAATCTGCGGCGTTGGCGGCGGCCCACCTGGCTTTGGCAGCCTTCTTCTCAGCCGCAGTTTTCTTCTTGTTTTCGATAATTTCAGACATAAGGTCTGCAACACCCGGGAGATCGGCAAAGGGATCATCGGGGTTGCCGCCGAGATTGGTGACGGTTTTTGCAAAGTCCGCACCGGCGGCGCCAAGGGGCTGACCGTGGGTTGATACTTTACGTTCGAAGGATGCACCTTCGGCGTCAACAGCACCCTGACCCATAACGGTTTTTCCTATGATGATGGAGGGCTTACCCTTTTTGGCGATGGCCGTATCAAGGGCCGTTCGGAGGGCGGCTAAATCCGTACCGTTCACTTCCTGTACGAACCAGCCCCAGGAATTGTATTTAGCTGCCGTGTCTTCATCGCTAACATCCCCTGTTACGGTGGAGAGCTGAATATCATTGGAGTCATAGAACATCACAAGGTTGTCCAGTCCCAGTTTGCCTGCAATACGGCCGGCGCCCTGTGAGATTTCCTCCTGGACCCCGCCGTCTGAGATAAATGCAAAGTGCTTGTGAGCCATCCATTCACCGAAACGGCTTGAAAGGAACTTATCGGCAATCGCCGATCCGATGGCAAAGGCATGTCCCTGTCCGAGGGGTCCGGAGGTATTCTCCACTCCACGGGAGGGATCCACTTCGGGATGACCGGGAGTGGGGCTGCCCCACTGCCGGAAATTCTTCAGCTCGTCTTTGCTGTAGAATCCATAGAGGCTCAAAGTAGAGTAAAGCATAGGAGACATGTGACCGGGGTCCAGGAAGAAGCGGTCGCGTTCGAACCAGCCCGGGTCTGAGGGGTCGAAGTTCAGATATTCAGCGTAAAGCAGGTTGATGAACTCGGCGCCGCCCATGGCGCCGCCGGGGTGGCCGGATTTTGCCTTTTCCACCATGGCGGCAGAAAGGATGCGAATTTGATTCGCGGCCGTTTTGAGAGCTTGATCGTTCATTTCAGGTTCCTTTGATTTGTTGATTCTGTATTTGTCTGCATTGTACCCAGGCTGGGGGAGGGTGTGAAGATGGCTGCGACAGAGGTCAGTTTGTCTGAAAATCGGGATTTATGTTAGTATAAATTATGAAAACAGTAATCACCAACGGCATCATTATCGCTATGGACTATAGTTCACCCAGAGTTCAGAAAGGCAATATCGCTATCGACGGCAGGAAAGTTATATCAGTCGGAGATACTCCAGCCGGTTTCAAACCGGATAGGACCATAGATGCATCAGGCAGCATAGTACTTCCAGGGCTTGTAAATGCTCATTGCCATCTCAGCATGGTATTGCTTCGGAACTACGCTGACGACCTTGATCTTTTCAAATGGCTGAATGAGAAAATCTGGCCCATTGAAGCAAAAATGACTGAATCTCACGTCTACAATTCCTCGCTTCTTGGAGCCGTAGAACTTATCAGATCCGGGGTAACAGCATTTGCGGACATGTATTTTTTTCAGGATCAAACCTGCAGAGCCATTGAACAGGCTGGAATAAGAGCCCGAATCGGAGCGCCCTTTTTCGGAGATGAGAAGACAATGGAACAGAAACTTCCGACTCTGCAGAAACTCTATGATGACTGGAACGGCAGGGACAACGGAAGAATCAGCATCGATGCAGCGCCTCATTCAGCCTACACCCTGACTCCCGGGTCCTTGAAGATGGCCGTTGATTTTGCCGAAAAGAATAACACAAGAGTTCACATCCATATTTCAGAGAGCAAACAGGAAACCGAGGAAAACTATGAAAAACACGGGGTTTCCCCTGTTGAATACCTGGAGGAAACCGGGCTTTTCAATCACCCGACATATGCGGCTCATTGTGTGCAGCTGAATGAAAACGACATTGATATTTTAAAGAAACACGGGGTATTTCCGGTTCATAATCCCAGCAGCAACTTGAAACTGGGAAATGGATTCGCTCCGGTTCCCACCATGCTGGAGAGGGGGATGCATCCGGCCCTGGGAACTGACGGCGCTTCCAGCAACAACAACCTCAACATGTTTGAGGAAATCCACCTGGCGGCGATTATTCATAAAGCAAGCAGCGGCGATCCCAAAGCCGTATCCGCGTATCAGGCACTTCAGATGGCCACAATCCACGGAGCTGAAGCTTTGGGTATTGAAGATGTATGTGGAAGTCTTACACCGGGAAAAGAAGCCGATATAATTTTGGTGGACACAGATAGAACACATCTGCAGCCCCTGCATGATCCGGTTGCAGCTCTCAGTTATGGTGCCCAGGCATCGGATGTCCATTTTGTGATGTGTGCCGGGCAGGTTCTTATGGAAGAAGGTATTGTTAAGACTATCGACGAGAAAAAGGCTATCAGAAAGGTTGTTGAGGATTCGGCTGATCTCATTGGAGAGACAGTTTTTTCCTGATTAAGTCTTACTCAGCCAGGCTGTGTATCAGGGAAAAAAGCATCCCAGATCCGCTCCTCATTATTCCGGCTGATATCTTTCATGGAGTAGGCCAGAGATTGATAGACGGTGTGAACAATCGCATGCTGTGCAATTCGGGCTGTCATGGTTTCAGGGTTGGCTTCATGGCAGACAGACAGAAAGATATAATCTGATATTCCGGCAAGGCCGGATAAACGGGAGCCGGTTATTGTGACAATCGTAGTGCCGTTTTTACGGGCCAGTTCCGCTACTTTGAGAATGGATTCGGCTTCTCCTGATTGAGAAATAATAAAGAGAACATCTTTCGGGGTAAGAAGGGCGGCTTGCATAATCTGGAGTAAGCCATCAGTTTCGATGTGGCAGAAGAGCCCCAGACGGAAAAGGCGGTTGTAAAGATCGTTAGCTACAGGTCCTGATGTTCCCGAACCGACGATGAGGATGCGCCCGGCTTTGTGGAGAGCCTCTATCGCGGCACTCATTTCACTCCCGTCGAAAATCAGAAGTGTATCATCCAGGGCCTGTTTGCTCTTTTCGATTATTCCGGAAAAGAGCTGTTTGAAATCAAAGATCTGATTGCTGTCTTCCGAATTTGTCTCCTCTTCCTCGGGAAGAGACCTTATCAGGGCAATTTTTAATTCAAGCCATCCCTTATACCCCAGTTTGCGGCTGAAACGAAGGGTTGTAGCATCACTGACTTTACTGCAGGAGGCCAATTCCGCCATTGTCATACTTATCACAGCTTGAGCATTCTTCAAAACGAAATCTCCCACCTTTTTTTCAGACGGTGAGAGGGACTGATAGCTGGTTTTAATTCGAACAAAGAAGTCTTTTTTCATGATTGGTTGGTGGGGAACAACTGCCCCCGGGAAGGGGCAGTTGAGATTCCGTCTATTCAGCGGGTTTGTTGTATGTCTGCAGGAATGAAGAGATTATCAGACCAGCTGTTCCGATACCGGCAATGAGAAGAACAGCGGTTGAACCGACCTGTCCTTCGGCTCCGAAGCCGGAATAAAACATGGCCTGCCCCACACCGAAGGCTGCAAGCAGCCCACCGATGAGCCCGAAAAGTATGCTGACAGTCATAAGAATTCCCCCGACTTTGGAGATACCTGTTCCGGAAAGTGTGTCTTCTTCATCAACGATATCAGTCCACAGCAGATCCCATTTCTTGATTCTGGGAAAGAGGATGAGTCCCAGAGGAATTCCAAGTACGATGGAAGGAATTACATTGTTCAGCGTAATGATACTGGCTAATGCCGCAAATGGAACCATACCGAGAACCTCAAGACCCCAGGCAATTACCAGAGCACATGCTGCCGCACCGAGAATACTCACCAGTACAAACAGTCCGATTTTCTTTCCTGATTTCAGGTCGGGTTCCAATTCATCGGATTTCAGAACTCCGAGGTTTGTCCATATTTTGTAGGGAACATAGGCAAACATGAAATTTCCGACAAAACCGAAGAGGCTGCCGATACCAAGTGATCCGAAAAAGTCGCCAATCAGGTTCCCGATTGCCGCACCCCAGGCACCGGCCGGGCCGAAGAGTAGACCAAAGAGGATGGGAAGAGCACTTGCCGGCCTGATTTCGGTAATTCCCGGAATCAGAACAAAGCCCTTGAACGGGATGAGAACAGCAGCATACAGTCCTGCACTCAGGGCGACAAGGACTACCATCTTTGTCTTCTTCCACATCGTAAAGATTTCTTTCATTTCAAACTCCTAAAGTAGTATTTTAATGATCTGAAACCAGATCATATTGACCAGTTAAAAAACCCCGGGGAGAATTCGCTCCAGGGGAAATTCTGAACAAAATTTCCATAGAGCCCCGGGTAAGTTTTAATGAAAATAGCAGCTGCCAGGACTATCGCGCCAATGAACAGCATGAAATAATCAGGGATTTCCATGCTGTGGTTTAAATAATTGGTTCTGGACTTGCTGTACCCGAATCCCTTGGATTCCAGAGCCATGGAGAAAATATTAGTACTGCGGATTACCGAAATAAATGTTGGAATCATTAATGGTAGATACTTTTTAGTCTTCTGAAGAATATTTCCACTGTCCAGATCCAATCCCCGGGACTTTTGAGCCTGGATGATGGTGTAACTGGTGGCCACAATCATCGGGACGAGTCTGATGGCTGTGGCAAAGGCAAAGGCACCGCGATAGGGGACTTTGAATTTAACCAGTCCTTCAGCTATCTCTTCAATTTTAGTTAAGCTCGGAAACCCACCGCCTTTGGCGGTGGTCATGTCCTGATGGCTATGCCGTAAGAAGATCGTAGTATAATGATTAGATGGCAAAGTGGAAGAAAATTGCTCATGTGGT
>JAUUYD010000035.1 GCA_030590585.1 Spirochaeta sp. | reverse complement strand
CTGCCAAAAAAGCCCCCTGCATGCGGGAAGGAAAAGGATCCCAGGCTGATGTGAACAGCATATCCCCACGGCCCAGAAGCTTCTCGGCCCCTACAGAATCAATAATGATGCGGCTGTCTGTTTTTCCGGCAACCATAAACGCGATTCGGCTGGGAAAGTTTGCTTTGATAAGACCTGTGATGACATCAACCGACGGCCGCTGGGTGGCCAGTACAAGGTGAATACCCACAGCCCGGCTCATAGCGGCCAACCGGGCAACAATGGCTTCCAGTTCCTTGCCGCTGGTGGCCATCAGATCGGCAAATTCATCAACCACTACCACAATATAGGGCAGAGGTTCTGTTGCCAGCTTATGGTCCTTCACTCTCTTGTTGAAAGTTTTCATATCTCTTACGCCTTGAGTATCCAGAAGAGAGTAGCGCCGCTCCATTTCGGAAAGGCACCATTGCAGAGCTTGAATGGCCCGCTTGGGATCGGTAATTACCGGGGTAAGCAGGTGAGGAATATCATTGTAGAGTTTAAGCTCGACAATCTTGGGGTCCACCATAATCATTTTCACTTCCCGGGGAGTACGGGAATAAAGAATGGATCCGATAAGGGAGTTCACACAGACAGATTTACCAGACCCGGTGGCCCCTGCTATGAGCAGGTGGGGGGTTCTGGTAAGGTCGATTATCTGATTACCGCCGCTGATATCCTTACCCAGGATTACAGGAATTCCCGCTTCGGTTTCACTGAACTCATCCGAAGAGACAAGAGAGCTGAAAGAAACAATAGCCCTTTTCTTGTTCGGCACCTCAATGCCGACTGCGTGTTTGCCCGGTATGGGGGCAATAATACGTACCCTGCTGGCGGCCAGGCGCAAGGCAATGTTGTCCTGAAGGTTGACGATACTGCTGATTTTGACTCCAGGGGAGGGAAGGAGTTCAAACATGGTAATGACTGGTCCTTTACGGATACCTGTTACCTTTGCTTCTATCTTGAATTCCTTGAGGGTCTGTTCAAGGACTTCGGCGGATTTTCGGGTGTTATCGTCGATGGAGGAGAAATTAGACTCCGGATAATCAGACAGAAGACCTTCAACAGGTACATCGTATTTCTTGCGTTTTCCAGGCCGCGGCCTGGGCTTATCCTCTTTAAGTATACCCTTGGGTTCACTACCTTGAGGATCCAGTTTCTCTGAAATATCAGTGATATCCCTATCTTCTTCCGGCAAGTCAGCATTTATTCCGAACTCTTCCGGTTCTTCTGAGATTACATCTCCGGGGGGGAACGCAGATATGGCAGGTGCTTCTTCTGTAATTTTTTCAGGTTCAGAGCTGTCATACCCGCCGGTAAGAGCCTTTCGGATAAGATCAGAAACTGCAGGATCTGAGGACGGAGCACCGGGAAATGCAGGTTTCTCCGGGGGTGCCTGAAATCGTGGACTATCATAATCAGAGGGCTCAATAGGGTCGGGTGCATTGGGAAATGAGGGGAAAATCATAGAAGGACGGTCTTCCAGAGTGGGTTCTTCTCCCCCTGCGGGTACTTCATCTTCAACAATTTCACCAAGGCCGAGGAATCCGAGAAATTCACCCAGTCTCAGCTTGAGGTCATCTATTGAAAATAACCGATCTTCAGGATCGGTGTATAACGATGCTAATTTCACAAAACCTGTTATCTCCATGGCCAGAAGAAGAATAAACAGAACGGATGCGGGAAATCGGCCGAAAGCATCAAGAAGGATTCGGGAGGCGAGAACGTTGGAATTCCCGGATAAGAGCTGAAACATCACCGCTGATGTGAGAAAAGGAAGTGGGGAAATCCAGAGCAGCAGCATTGTTCGTCTGGGAAGACGTCCGGACTTCAGAAGCAGTCCGCCCACCATAAACAGCCCGGGAATATAAATTGAAGACAGATGAAAGTGATCAAAAAGAAAAACTCCGGGAAGGGCCAGGATGGTATCGACTTTCAACAGCGCCATAACGACTATGATAAAAAGGTATGAGGCGATGATGTAACATGCATAGGACAGGCGTAAAGATGTAATTCGGCGTTCGGGCATCTGGAGAGAGCCTCCTCTCCTCGATTATCGGAGGAGGCATCTCAAGGTATTAGCCTGGAACCTTATATTCCGAAGTGAATCAAGCCCCAGATTCCCGCGGGTACAAGATACAGGGCAAAGAGCCACAAGCGTCCATCAGCAATCAGCCAGAGCAGCAGCTTCAGGGAAGCATATCCTGCAGCCAGAGCCGCGGCAAAACCAACAATCAAGGATAGGGCGGGAACCGAATCGGAGAGCTCCGCGGCATCTTTTAAAGAGAGTAGAAACGCCCCGCCGACAGCAGGCAGTGAGAGCAGAAAAGAGAATTCCCCGGCGGCCTTTCTATCCAATCCGCTTAAAAGACCGCTTCCAATGGTTATTCCTGATCTGCTGATTCCGGGAAATACACCGATACCCTGAGCGGCTCCGATAATCAGTGCACGGCTCCAGCCGATATCTTCAATTGACCTGCTGCCTCGGGAGCGTATTGTCAGGGTGAGAATTAATGCGGTAGCTATCAGCAGCGCCGACACGATTCCCGGGTCGTCCCGGACATTCAGACTGGAGATTCCAAGCCCTATAACGGCAGTGAGAACTGACGCTCCGATCAACTGCAGGAAAAGTATCAGATTCGGGCGGTCTTCATCTCCGGATTTACGGGTAACAAAGCGATAAAGAGAGACAATAATACCCCCTACCCTTTTTCGAAACACCCAGATAACAACCACCAGGGTGGCCACATGAAGTATTACATCGAAAAGCTCGGGAACCTCATCGAGATTCATTAATGCCCGGGCCAGAACCAGATGCCCGGATGAGGATATGGGCAGGAATTCAGCCAATCCCTGAAGCAGTCCCAACAATGCGGCTTGTATTACGGTCATTTAATTTACCTCGATAGCCTGTATGACAGGTATGACTTCAAGATTCCATTCTTTATGAAGAACGCGGGGTGATTTATCGGCGTAAAGATAACCGTATATTGTTGCGGCAGACAAGACTTTACGAATGTAGCTTCTGGGCTCTTCTATTGGAATACTCATTCCAAAAAGATCTTCCCCCAAACCGGGGCGATCCCTCTTCCAACCCCGCAGCCTGCCTCCCCCTGCGTTATACGAAGCCAGTACATCCTGCCATCCAAAAGTCCATTCACGTAAATACAGCCATTCAAGATAGGCTGCCGCCAGGGTGAGATTAAGCTCGGGGTCCATGGGATCAGAATCTTCGGGCAGTCTGAGCCTGCCTACCCATTCCTCCCATGTAGAAGGCATGAACTGGGCCAGACCTTCCGCTCCTGACCGGCTTACAGCCTTTGCATCCCAGGCACTCTCGGTTCTGACAAGACCGAGTAATAACTCGGGAGGGAGGCCTTTTTCCATAGCTGTATCACTGGTCAGTGTCCCGTATGGAAGGGGATAACGAAGCAGCAGATCTTCCCGGCTGGGCTGATAATCGTTATCTCTCCAGAGCAGTCCGGCAATCCGGATGGAAACTCTCGGATATTCGTCCGCCAGGGCTTCGGCAGTTCTCCTGATTGTTTCATCGTTGTAAAGATTATTTTCATTCAGGACTCTGTCGACAGAGAGGCGGTTAAGACCCCATTTAAGAAATAAACGTATGATGAGATCGTCTTCACCCGGTTCATCAGCAGCTGTTTCCCGAGGTTCCGGGGGGATGGGAAGAACCGGTGGGAGGCCCCGATTCAGGAGGCCGGCGGCCCGCAGCCCGGACCAGTTCCAGGGCGCCGCCTCAAAAGCTGTTTCCAGATAATCCCGGGTAGTTGTCTCTCCATTTAAACGGCCTTCCCAGGCTGCAAAAGCCAGGATCCAGGCTGCCTGAGACCTTACACCGTCAGGCCAGAAGGAAGCCCGGTTCCGGTAAGTTTCTTCCAGGATACTCCATTCTCCCCGGCGTACCCGGCGGTGTATAAACTCTTCCAGAAAATCATCAAAACGATCCGCGTCATCCCAGTACCCCGCAGTCCATGAAAAAACTTCCAGCTCCTCTTCAAGAGTTAAACTGTAATCCTCATACATCACCTTCAGCCGAAACCACATTGCCCGGTCCCGATCCAATCCCCGGGGTACCGCTCCTGCGGCGATGAGAAAAGCCGAGGAGGCTTCACGATAAGCTCCCAGTTCCCGGTAGAGCCGGCCGGCCTGATACGAGGCTCCATAACGCCTTGAACCGCTGAGTTTCGACGCCGAATCGCTGAGTATTTGAGCCCATTCACCTTCCAGGCCGGTCTCCCGGGCCGCATCGGCCATTTCGGTAAACACCGGCGGTATCAACTCAAGACTGCAGGTTTCCCGGGCCACAGTACTCGAAGTCAGCCAATCCCTGAAAGCTTCCAGCGAGGGGAGACGCGAACCGGATGTCCGACCTTCCAGCAGGCGCCGATACGCCGGACTCAAAACGTCCTTCGACTCCCCGGGTAAAAGCAACAGCACCGAAGGATCGCCGACATGGAGAATATACCGCTCCAGTATGGCCGTAAGCTCCGGACCAGCCTCCTCCCGGCGTAGAACAGCCCCCAGGACAGCCGCTTCCCAGCTCTCCCCCCGGAAGTTTTCAAACTCGTCTGCCAGAGCCCGCTCCTTCCCTTTAGAAGCCAGAACGGCTATCCTCGCCTGTCTGAGTCCCTCATCCGGACCATGGAGTTTCTCTGCTTTTCTTAAAACCTTGAGAGCTTTAGCCAGAGCCGCGGGGTCTTCAATCAGCAGCAGGCTTAAAGAGCGGGTTCCGAATGGTTCTGCATCATTCTCCGCCGAAAGAACCTGCAGATTACGGGAGAGAGCTTTGAAACCGGCATCTTCAGCGGCGGCGGCCAGGGCAAACCAGGCACCCTCCCCGCCCTGCCGTCCCAGGCTGTAGAGTTCCGAAGTGGAACCGGCAGCAGCATCCCTCAACAGCGGCTGCAGTTCAGGCGGAAAGAGAAAGCTTTGCTCTTCCTGCCGGCAGGAGGTCAGCAAAACCGGAAAGAAAAGAAAAAGAAAGAGGATTTTTTTCAAACTGCGGCGGACTCGTTGGCAAAATACGACACCGGTGCCGGAAGTGGATCCTGCCGTCCCCAATCGGTAACTCTCAAGGTAAGCCAGAACACCAGAGCCAGGCCTGCGGCAACGAACAAAACACCGAAAATCCAACACATCCGCCGGGCCTTCTTATAGCCGATACCCGAGGCAGTCTCGGGAAGAGTCATCTCAAGCCGCTCAATACGTCCGCTTTCACGATGGCGGATACTCACCGACAACAAACCCGCAGTTCCTATAACGGCATCCAGCTGAAGTTCTATTTCACCTGATTCTGCAGGTAGATCCGGAAAGCGGACAACTCCGATATTCACCGGGGAAGAACCATCCGAAGCATGATAAAAAAAATGAATATCAGCCTCGTCCTGGCCTTCAGTTGCCGGAACCAGAGAAATATTACGCGTATCCGGGTCGCCGTGGCGAAAGATGGGAAAATGTTCACCATCTGCAAGGCGAATACTTATCCGAGTTGATTCTGAACCGTCAATCATACTCATCATCCTAGGTGCGGGATGATCCGCCGTCAAGAAGCTGCTTCCTTGACAATGTGTAATTCGTATCGACATAATTGCTTACATGCAATTTCTCCCGGTTCTTGTCATTGCTTTTATCTCCATCTCTGCCGTAGTAGCTCTGTCATTCGGAATGAGATCCAGTAAAGACAAAAAGAAAAGAAATTCACTGAAATCCTCTGTGATGGATAGGGAAACCATCATTAAAGAGGCCAATAGGCGCCTGGCTTCAAACCCGAAAGACCCGATAGCCCTGGAATCCCTTGCAGATCTTTATTACAAGGAAGGAGAATACAAGAAGGCCATGCGGACCTACCAGCTTCTGCTGGATCAGATTGCCAGTTCTCCCGATTTGGATGAGGGTCGGCTCAACCTTCAATACGGTCTCTCAGCCATAAACAGTGAGGCCTGGACCGAAGCATACAAGGGTCTGATGATCGCCAGAAGCAAGAACCCCGAAGGTTTTGAGGTGAATGCCAGCCTGGGGAAGCTGGAGTTCAAACGTAAAAATTACGATAAAACCATAGGATTTCTTAAACGGGCCCTCAGGGTTCAGCCCGACCACGCCGACTCCCTGAAATTCCTCGGGCAGAGTCTTTATAGACTAAGAAGGTATTCCGAAGCTATCCCGTATCTGAGACAGGCTGTGGCGGCCTGTCCGGAAGACAAGGAGTCCCTTTACGCTATGGCCCGCTGCCAGTATGAGATTCCCCAGCTTGATATGGCCCAGAAGATATTTCGCCATCTTCGAACAGATCCGAAATGGGGCCCAAGCGCGGCTCTGTATTCGGGGACTATTTTTGCCAAAAAAAGGGAATGGGAGGAAGCATCCACCGACTATCAGATTGGACTGCGTCACGAAAATGTCACAGGAGAGATGCAGCTTGAGCTGAAATACCGGCTTGCCGAGACTTTCAATCAAACCCAGCGAATCGACCGTGCCCTGGCCCTGCTCAACGAAATATATGAAACGGCACCGGACTACAAAGATGTACCAGTTCAAATAAAGCGCTACAGGGAACTCAATTCCAACAAAAATCTGCAGATTTACCTGTTGTCACCGACGAATGAATTCATCGCCCTGTGCCGGAAACTCACCCAGATAGTATTTCCCAGGGCAAGAATCAAAATTAACGACATGAATGTTCAGAAGACCGAATATGTCGACCTGCTTACCGAGGTTAAAACCAATAAATGGGAAGATATTGTCCTCTTCCGCTTCATGAGAGCGGAGGGTCAGGTGGGGGAGTTATTTGTACGTGACCTCTACGCCCACTCAAAAGAGCTGCATGCCGGTCGGGGATTCTGTTTCACCGCCGGATCATTTACCGGCGAAGCAGTTCGTTTCGTAGAAGCCCGGCTGATTGATCTGATTGACAAACCGGCACTGATGAAACTTCTTAAATCCATCGATTCCAACGCACTCTCCGGACTTGGCTGAAAAACGTATTAATTCCGGATCTTCAGCAGGACCAGATGTCTCTGGGCACTTGAACCCTGTCCTGATCCCGGAACTTTCAAAGGCCGGATATCCCTGGAAACGATCCGGGCGCTAACTGAATCCAGCTCCGATTCAATCAGCTCTTTCCGGCCCTTGTAAGCCGCAATGGTCCCTCCCGGGGCAAGAATAGGCTTCAGCGAATCAAGCAGTTTGTCATCCACCCCGGACCAGGCCCGGAATGTAATCACATCGAAAAGACCCGAACCGCCGGCCTCTTCAACCGTCCTTTCCAGAACCGTGACATTTTTCAAACCCAGAGTAAGAACGGCATTGCGGAGAAAACCCGCCCGACGGCCTGAACGCTCAATCAAGGTAATATCAACATCATCAAGCCAGATGGCCAGGGGAATACCCGGAAAACCCGCCCCGGAACCCACATCCGCAAGACTGCCGGGATTCAGTCCCCGAATCAGCTCAAGACCGCTTAGACTGTCAATCACATGCCGGCCGATAACATCCTCACCCGGAGCAATCAGTCCGTATTTCGGATTCCAAAGTTCAATTTCACCGATAAACTTCTCCAGCTTCAAAGCCCTTTCACCCGACGATTCCAGCCCGAGCATTTCCAATCCTTCAGTTAAATCCATCATTTTTCAATCCTCTTGAATAACAGTTGAAAAATGGCGAATTTGGTCTGAAGACAAGACAGGCAGAAGCACAGAAGGCGCAGTGTACCGCCAGGTACATGAGCACTTCGAGCATTCAGCCAACGCAGTATTCGGGCCAAAGGCGCCATTTTTCATTTGCCGACGCAGAAGTCTGAGAACACCGTGTTCAGCACATCCGTCCGGGTTACCGCTCCGGTGAGTTCTCCTAATGCGTCCAGGGCTTCATACAAATCTTCTGCCAGAAGATCCACAGTGGTTCCATCACTCAGGACCTCATCAGTAAACTGATCCAGGGCCGAAACAGCCCGTTCAAGAAGTTCTTTCTGTCTTACCGAGTCAATAACCGGAGCATCAGCCTCCGGGGGGGCACCGCCTCCCAGAGCTCTATGCCTGATTTCCTCTTCCAATTCGGAAAAACCCGCTCCGGTAACGGCACTCACAGCTATCCATCCATCCGGGGCATCGGGAGAAAGATCCGATTTGTTCCATACTTTAATAAGCCGCTTAGCAGTCAGCAGTTCCATTTCTTCTTTTTCCAGCTCTTTGGCAGCCTCCCGGCCTTCTGTTCCATCGGCTACGGCAATCACCAGGTCTGATCCGGAAAGAAGCTCCCGGGTACGGCGTATACCTTCAATCTCTATCGGGTCGACGGTTCCCTTTCTCAGCCCGGCGGTATCCACCAGCTGCAGGGGAATACCATCAAGGTTCAGCCAGGCTTCCAGCCAATCCCTGGTGGTACCCGGGCTCTCGGTAACAATGGATCGCTCTTCTTTCAGAAAAAGGTTAAACAGTGAGGATTTTCCGGCATTGGCCGGACCGGCCAGGGTGACTTTCAGCCCGTCCCGGTACAGCCGTCCGGTTCGCCAGCTTCGTATCAGGGCCTTCAGAGATTCACTTGAACGCTGAATGAGACCCGTATCAAAGGGGACCGGTTCAGCTTCGTCCTCAGGGTAATCCAGTCCCAAAGCCGCTATCGCGGCTTGATTTTTAACCGCGGTCTTTACCTCATCAATTATCGTTTTTACCGAGCCGGCCAACCTGGAAACGGCAAGCGCACGTGCTCTATCGGTTCTGGAGTCGATAATTTCACGAACCGCCTCAGCCCTTGTCAAATCCATTTTACCCAGAGAGAAGGCACGGAAGGTAAACTCCCCCGGGGCGGCGTCCCGGAACCCCGCAGTACGCATCAGCTCCATAAGTCTGTCAACCACTGAAAGTCCGCCATGACATGATATCTCAACGGAGTCCTGACCGGTATAACTCCCCGGGGCCCTGAAGAGGGTAAGTAGAACTTCATCAACCCGATGGCCGTCCTCATCAAGTATCCAACCATGATGTACACGGTAGCCATCACTTTTTTTCAGGGCATCAGGACGGGAAAATATCCGGCCCGCCGATTCTATACATCCGGGACCTGAGGCTCTTATCACGGCAATGGCACTTCGGCCCCTGGGAGTGGCCAATGCCATAATGAGATTATCAATGTGGTATTCGGGGTTCATCAGGGAGCCTGTTCTATGAGTTCCCCGGCAAAAGAACGTCCAAGCTGTCTGAAAGCAGAACTTATGGCCTGCTGACTATCCGAAGCCTGGCTGGTTTTGGTAATCTCGGATTTATACAGGGTAACCTGCCGATTTATATCCGACATGGCCAAAGTCCCGGATACCCGGACGGTATAGCTATCCCCGTTCTGCTCAAAATTTTCCAGAGCCACCGTACCGTGAATCACCCTCTGATAAACATCCGTGAAACGCAAATCCGCTTTCAAGTCCCGTAAAAGGGCCTGATCGGTCCGGCTGAGCATCTGGGAAGGGTTGAGATCCATGATATCGATATTAAACCCATCGGCATTCAGATCGTCGAAAAGCCCCCGAGCCGCATCGGTGGTTTTCAGGGCATTACCGGCTATATCAGTTTCAAGAATAAGTATTCCCATCGCTATCGTTCTGATTCTTGAAAGGGCCTCATATTCGGCTTGTCCCCTGGCTTTTTCCAGAGATTGAATCAGCCTGCCTGAGGGCGCATCACCGGATTCTTCAAGATACTCCAGAAAAGGATCGGCACTCAGGGCAATGGAGACAATCTGAATTCCGGCATAAGGAATTTCCGGCGGCAGAAACCTGACCACACCTTCATCGTCTGAGACAATGCGGGCCTGAGCTATCGAGGGTGAACCGTCTCTGGCATTTTTCGGATAGCTGATCAGGAATTCCGCATTACTCACCGGCTTTCCGCCGGCACTCACAGAAAACAAGACCGGAGCCTCGGGCCGGATTCCAACATAGCTTTGGTTCGGAATTGAATCAAGTTGAAAACTCAAAACCACAAGGACCTTTTCCACTTCAATCAATGCATTTCTGTATCCGGAATTATTTCCGTTTCTTTGAGCAATACCCGCGGCAGCGGCCCATATCAATGCCGCCTCATAGGCATTCCCATCATCTTCCGCAGCCCGGGCCCTGTACTCCAGGTTTTGAAATCCGGTACTCGATAGTTCAGACAGACCGGCAATATATGCCCGCTGCTTATTAAAAGCCTCATTTTCCCAGCTGATCTCCACAGCATAGGAAATAGATCCGTCAGGGTTCTTCCACCCCTCACTGTGTATAAGCTCAACACCATCAACACCGGCAGTTTCCGGGTTTCTTATCATAGCTTCAAGCTTGTCGAGCATTGCAGTCAGAGCATCCGATTCTTCCAGGCTCATTGCTCTGAGAATTTCCAGTTTCAAATCCTCAATAGCCATGGATTCGGCAGCGCTCAGGCTATCGGCATTACCGGCACCCCTGAATCCTCTATGAGTTTCAGTATCAGTTACGGGAAGATCAATCCATCCAGGGGTTTCATCACTACTCTCCGGAACACCGGCACAGGAAATAAGAAACAAAATGACAGTAAGTAAGGAGAGTGAGTATATCTTCATCCGTTCCTCTGTTTCCGATTACTCCCGATCAACGAGCATATATTCAAGCCGGAGATTCGACACATTCCGGCTGGAAGTCCTGAGTTCATAGATTACTTTATCTTCATCTTCATTATCAGACATCCCGTCCTCTTTATCCAGCGGGATTATTATTCTCCCGGAGGAATCTGCTGCTTTTTCTCCCGTAAAGATACCGGAGCCGGAAAGCTCCCCTGTTATCGGGTTATAAACGGATAATGTAATGTCATCTTCATCTGAAAAATCACTGAAAGAGAGCTCTCCTCCATTCCCTCCCGGGAATCGGACTGCGGCAGATGGAGGCAGTATCAATGAGCCTCCGTCTACCATGGCTCCGTTCACGAGTTCTAT
>JAUUYD010000128.1 GCA_030590585.1 Spirochaeta sp. | reverse complement strand
GGAGAGTATGATAATATTAACTTATTCAGACTATCTATGATGAAACGACTATCCTGTTTATCCATTTTTTTTAGATCTTTCAGTGCATCATTATCATAAATCAGAGTGTACATGTACTAGAGGTCCAATGCTTTTTTGACTTCCTCTGCCGTCAGCCCCTTATGTAATCCAGCCTCATATTTCGCGGCTCTTTCCTTTGCTATTGATAAATCAAGATAATCAAAGTAATACACCAGGGCATTCCTGATTATTGCACTCTTCTTTTCACCAAGCATCCGGGAAGCCTCTTCCAGATCTTTATCAAGATTTGCAGAAAGGACAATATTTCTTCTGACGTTTTCCATAAGCAACTCCTTGATATGTACAATAATACACACTAAAGAACACACTATCAAGCTGTATTTGATCGATACATCATCTGGGTGGTGCCTCGAATTGTCTGTGACATCAAGTCATATATGCCCAACATGTCCCGCGATTGATTCCACAATTTCGAAAGACAGCACTGGAAGAATGCAGCTAAAACGGTTATCCGAAATGCTCATAATAGGCAACTGTAGGATTCCCCCAACGGTCGGGGACGGCTCTGTTTAAGGGTCATCGGGCCGGTTGCGACAAAATCGGCACCGGCCTCGGCTGCGGCGGCATATGCGGCGTCAAGAAGCTCCGGCCGATCGGTTATCATGGGCACAACGGGGAGGAGCATAACTCCTGCTCCCAATCCGGCATCTTTCGCCCTGCGAACCACTTCCAGCCTTTCGGCCGGAGACGAGGCGCCGGGTTCGAGGATGGCGCTGCTCTTTTCATCAACTGAAGACAAACTGACCGCCACAGTGACACGGCATTCGGCGTTCAGGACCGTCAGGAGGTCAATATCTCTGAGAATCAACGATGATTTTGTCAGCAGCAGCAGAGGGTATGGGAATACCTTGAAGAGCTCCAATACTCTACGGGTGAGCTTGAGTTCTTTCTCCCCGGGCTGCCAGGAATTTACGTTTGATGAGAACGCTCTTCGACCGGATGGGCTTCATTGAGCCGCCGGATAAGCAATCCCACGGCAAATCGTGGTCTTCACATTGAAATCATGGTCCACCAAAAGAATATCCGCATCCTTACCCGGGGCAATAGATCCCTTTCGATCATTAACGCGCATCATCCTGGCGGGTGTGGTAGAGGCCATGCGTACCGCGTTAAGCCGGGATACACCGACATAATTGATCAAGTTACGCACCATCTGATCAATGGGCGTAATTGAAGAAGCGAAGGCGCTGCGATCCGGCACTATGGCCACACCATTCTCAATAATGGCTTCCTGACCACAGGTAAAGATAGTTCCCCCACCGGAAAGCCCTGCCCCCCGGTTTGCATCGGAGCAGACCATGATTTTATCCACCCCTTTGCACTTGATTGCAAGGCGCATCAGTTCATCAGGTAAATGCTTACGGTCGGCAATTAACTCGGTATAAAGTCCATCAATGGTAAGGGCTGCTTCCAATACGCCGGTAACACGATAGGGGCCGTTTTTAATAATCGAAGACATTGAATTATAAAGATGTGTCACCATGGTGGCACCCTCGTGGTAGGCTTTTAAAACCTCTTTGTAGACGGCATCGGAATGACCGATAGAAACTACTATCCCCATTTCAGCCAATTGGCGGATACGATTATTGTTTTCCGGTATTTCCGGTGCCACAGTAATCCGCCTGATAATATCACTGTTACGCTCTACATATTTGAAGTTTTCATCTGTAAGAGGCTGGATTTGCTCCTCTGCCTGACAACCTTTATGTTTTTTATTGATAAAGGGACCTTCCATATGGGTGCCCAGAATCTCAAGCCCAATCTTATCGGCCTGCATGACATTGCGAATAGCCGCAAAGCCCCGCTCAATTTTATCAAGCGGATCTGACGAGGTAGAGGGATAATAGGCTGTTACTCCATGGTTTCGATAGAACTCGGACATCCTGATAACAGCCTCTTCGGTCCCGTCATTGCAATCATAATTGTTGCCGCCATGAACATGGGTATCGATATACCCTGGCATTACACACTGATTCGACGCATCTATGATTTCTACGTTTCCATTTTGTTTCAGAAGAGGATCATCTCCAACAGCGATGATTTTTTTATCCTCAATCAGGACAACACCATCCTGAATAACGATATTTTCCAGATAGACATCACCGTGAATAATTGCTTTTTTCATTACTCAATCACCACCCCTACCCCGTCAGGAATAACCACGATCTCCGGATCTATTATACCGCTGGCCGAACAATGATCCCCGGCCAGACTCATGGCAGTTTCCATATCGGCGGCAGGGGTCATTTTCATATCCCTTATCATTTCATGATCAGCCATGTCGGTAACAAGAATAACCTTGAACCGGGAAAGAATACGGGAGAGAATCTGATACTCCCACTGGTCGGGAAGGGTTTTTTCCGAAGGTATTTCCATCACCTCCCGGAGAAGCGCGGCGGGACTTTCAGCATCCTTGAGAGAGCGGTAGAAATCTTCTCCGCCATGCCCCTCGGAACAGGCGGCTGCAATGATGATAACTCCGTTCTCCCGGCAGCACGCTTCGGCAGCGGTCATGCCTTTTACGGCCTGGTAAACATTCTGATCAAGTGGATAACCGCCGTTTGTGGTAATTACAATATCACCCTCAGAGCGTGGTACGCGAACATAATCTGAAAGCCAGGTGCAGCCGGCACGGTGAGCCCTATCGAACTGCCCGGAAACAGCATGGACGATGCGTTTTTCCTCGTCCAGTACCACGTTGAGGATGAAGGCCAGACCGGCAGTTTCAGCGGCGTAGATCATGTCATGATGGAGGGGGTTGCCATCAAGATTTCCGGTCCGGGCCTTGGGATGGGCAATAAACTCGGCGCAGTGATTGGCCAGAACAGTGGTTCGCGATGCCACACCGGGAAGGACGGCTTTGCGTCCACCGGAATAACCGGCAAAAAAGTGGGGCTCAATGAATCCCTCTGCGATGAGAAGGTCGGCCTCAACAGCAAGGCGGTTGATGATACAGCGCCCTCCTGATGGCAGGATGCCGATATCCGCCATATCCCCGTCCCGGTCGCTGTAATGCATTACAATCTTTTCATTTTCCACAATTTCACGGCCGAACTTATCAACCAGCTCTTCCCGGGTTGTCGGACGATGAAAACCTGTGGCTATGAGGATGGATATTTCAGCTTCGGGATTTCCGGTGCGGATGCGTTCCAGCAGTATGGGCATGGTAATCCCCGAAGGTACCGGACGGGTGTGGTCGCTGGTGATAATGCAGATATTGTGCTTCCCCCGGGCCAGCTCTTCCAGAGGATGTGACTCGATTGGACTATCCAGGGCCGAACGAACCAGGGCGGATTCGGCCTCCTGGTCGACAGCGACAGGAAGTTCACTCAAACGGTTGGTGAGAACGGCCTTTACATTTTGACGGCTCAAAGTGAGATGGGTTTTATGGTAGGGCAGGTGGATGGTTTCAGGCTCTGTCATGAGCCTGATGGTATTACCGGAGATGATAAATCACAAGGTGTTCGTGTTAATATCCAATATCCCAGAGGTTTCAGAATTATTGCAAACACATCCAGGGTCGTACCGCAGGGCGAAGCCCGAGGAACAATCCCGACAATAAACGGATCGATTTCGTACACCTTTGAGAGTCATCGCGCCCAGACCTTTTTGTATGCATTCACCTCAACAGAATCTGTATTCGAAGGGAGTGGGTCGGGTGTTTCAGCATCACATACCTGAACCGCCATTCCATGTTGTTTCTTCCATCCCGGAGAAGCACATTCTGCAACTTCCGGTATATTGTCCCAGTTTCCTTTGGTGGGATATGCTGTGTGAGTTCGGCCAGGAAATCAGCTGCCTCAAAGATGTGAAGGTTTTCTTTGAAATATTCGTTGTAGCGGGTGTGGAACAGCATATTTTGATGTGGAACACCGTTATCCCTTCAGTTTACGTGGGGTAAATGTCATCTGAATAATAGATATTCTGTTGTTCTGGGGCTCTTTCTGGTATGATGAATGGAAACGTTTGAGATTTAACCGACAAGAGGCATGAATTGAAACTCCATAGGGCTGAGTAAGGGTCTTGGCAGTTCGGTTTCGTCCAACTCTGAAGAGTATCTCACCCTTCGGGAAAGATACTCTCCTAAGCGTTAGCGGAAATGCCTCACCCAGATTAAAGTCCGTAATGGCGGCCATTCATGGCCGCCTGGAAATATCAAATTTTCATAAGAGGAACAAATGATGAAAAAGCTTTTTCATGTAACTTTACTCGTTTTAACCGTAATAATACTTGCTGGATGCCCAATACCGAGTAGTGAAAAAACAATGAATACTTTCATCTTTAGAGCGGTAGCCAATATTGATTTAAACTCAGATGTGATTGGTACTATAAATAGTACCGACATATCAGTAATCGTACCCTACCAAAATAATGTTGATGCATTGGTTGCAACATTCTCTACATCAGGTATAGATGTTATTGTTGGCGTTACGTCTCAGGACAGCGGTATTACCCCAAATAATTTTACAAATCCGTTAATCTATATAATAAAAACTGCTGATGGAACACTACATTATTATACAGTAACTGTAACTATCGCCGAAGCAGCAAATGAGAGTTCCGCTTTCAGCACTGAATCCAGTCTTGGTGATTCAGGCGTTTTGACACTATCAGAGTCTGCTGAAACCCTCACTATGTTCTACGCTAACGATTCCACAAATATCACATTTCCAACAGGAACTGATGATTCAGGTACATCAACCCTTACCACAAAATTCTGGATGGGAGAAACCGAAGTAACCAATGCAGTTTTGGCAGCGGTTTATCAGTGGGCTTATGATAATGAAAAGTTTTCAAGCACAGTAGGCGATCATAATGGCCTGGATATAGATACAGCTAAACACGGTGGACAGCAGCTGATTGACCTTGGTGATGGATATTGCCGGGTTGACTACGACGGAACAGGAAGTTTTACTGCGGAAAGTGGATATGAGAACAATCCGGTAACCAATGTAACCTGGTATGGTTCAGTGATGTTCTGTAACTGGCTGACAGAGATGCGGGATGGTAATACCGCTAATTTGGTATATAGAGACATTGACACAGACTGGCTTGATGATGAAACCACAGAGACTGTTAGTAATACCGGATACCGTCTGCCATCATCTGATGAGTGGGAATTTGCAGCCCGCTACCGTGGAACAGACTCAACCAATACGGTAAGCGGTTATACTGCCCCTTGTTATACTCAGGGAGATTCAGCCAGTGGAGCAACTGCGGACTACAGTAATGCGTCCGCATGTCAGACCGTGGCAGTATATCAGGGGTCGATCCCTTCTCCAAGCGATGAAGCAGCCGTAAAGAGCCTTGGAGCGGGTAGCACCAATGCCTTGGGGTTGTATGACATGAGCGGTAATGTGTGGGAATGGTGCTTTACCGAGGGCGTTATTGATGTTTCGCAACGGGTTAGATGTGGCGGGAGTTGGGCCGAATCCGCAAACGTCTTACAAATTGGTGAGAGGTCCGAATACAGACCGTACTACGACAGCGACAGAGTTGGATTCCGCCTGTGTAGGACAGCGGATTGAAAATCCGCATAACCTTTTTACCTTTGGTTGCATTGGTGAGCAGGCCCTATGAGTCAAGATCGTTGAAGCTTCATCTGCAAAGGAGTTTCAACGATAAAATACAGTCTGGTATTCAAGGAATCCCAGGTAAAGAAAGTGCTTCCACCAAATAATCGAACTGTCCGGAAACGGCATGAACGATGCGCTTTTCCTCATCCAGTACCACGTTGAGGATGAAAGCCAGGCCGGCAGTTTCAGCGGCGTAGAGCATATCCTTGTGGAGGGGGTTGCCATCAAGGTTCCCGGTCCGGGCTTCGGGATTTCCGGTGCGGATGCGTTCCAGCAGTATGGGCATGGTAATCCCCGAAGGTACCGGACGGGTGTGGTCGCTGGTGATAATGCAGATATTGTGCTTCCCCCGGGCCTGCTCTTCCAGGGAAGGTGACTCGATTGGATTATCCAGGGCCGAACGAACCAGGGCGGATTCGGCCTCCCTGTCGACAGCGGCAGGAAGTTCATTCAGGCGGATGGTTTCTGGCTGTGTCATGAGCCAGATAGTATTACCAGAGTTGAGGAATCACAAGGTGTTCGTGTTAATATCCGATATCCCAGTTATTCTCTATATTCATGGCTGATTTCTCAGAGACATACACATCAGTTTTCAATGTTTGGAGAATTGATGCCGGCAATAATGGGGTAACAGGACCGTGAAGCACTAATCTGGTGATAAGTCTCTGCCAGGAATTAAGGCTGCCGCCTACGGTAATACCATGAGTATCAAATCGGTGCTTTGCCCCGATTACATCGACAGGACCTACGGTTGCGGCTTTCGGTGGAACCGCGGTTAAGTCACCGCTGTTGCCGAAACAGCCATGAAGAGAATTCTGACCAATCGTAAAAGGGCTCAGGGTGACAATTTTCGCGCCAAAGGTTTTCCACTCTTCCAGCGGTGCCTGCAATTCCGGAGCATCAGGCTCAAGAAATGCCAGGTGTCCGGTCCATCCGGGACCGCTGTAACAGATATCAGCGCCGCCTAAATCAGCCAGTTTTTTGCTGTAATCACCAATATCTTTCAGATCGCTGAATAAAACAAACTGTTCACGGGGCGGTCGTAAATCTTCATCAATTTCATAGTAGAAGAATTTCAGCATGGCATGTCCGAATCCCCACTCCCAGCTCTCCGGTGCAACATTGCCGTCCTGATCGGCATATTCGTCCATTGCAAATCCCCAGAAATTTCTGCAGTCGATCCGCATCTGATTGATCATTC
>JAUUYD010000015.1 GCA_030590585.1 Spirochaeta sp. | reverse complement strand
TCCTGAAACTTTCTGGCAGGGGCAGTCCATCCCCATCGTTCTGGAAGCCCGAAACCTGGTGTCCCTGGCTCTTGCCGATTCGGCTGTTTTGAATACGGCACCTGAAGGACTGCTGGAAGACACTCATGGTTTCGGTGATATTGTTACCCGGCCCCATGGGAATGATATTTTATACGATGTACCTATGGCCTCATGGATGTGGACGCTGGGAGAGCCGGGTAAATATACTTTTCCCGGAGCCAGAACATCTGTTGCCGGGTTGAATAGAGCTTCGGCTCCATTTCAGGTTGAAGTCAGGCCGCTTCCTGAAGCCGTACTCCCTTCCGGTGCTGTCGGGCATTTCTTTTTAGACAGCGAGTGGGATGATGCAGAATATCGGGTAGGTGATATTGTTTCGGTACGGGTCAGGGTTGAAGGAACAGGCAATCTCAATGTACTTAAGCTGCCGGTTCCGGAATTGGAGTCTGCAAGTCTTGTGAGTCAGGGTTCCACCTCCTCTTATGTTCCCGGTTCCAATGGTTATGAGGGATGGCGTGTTGAACGATATGACTTCCAGATTGAAGATACCGGCAGTCTTCAAATCAGTATTCCCGCATGGGTCTGGATGGAACCGGAGGGAGACGGGCGAGTTCGCAGAGGGAATCCTGAAGGTGGAATTATACACTCCCGGGAAGCATTGGGAGATATCGGGAATGGTGATGCGGATATGCTTCTCGGGGCTGAGGCTTTTCGTTATCGTAAGGCTGATTTCCATTGGAATAACCGTTATTGGTTTCTTTTGGCTCTACCCGGATTTATTACCCTTCTAACCATATTCATTATCCGCCGTCCCGGAGTTAAAGGCCTTGCAGTCGTTATGGTTCTACCGCTTTTATTCTCTTCATCAAGCATCGGTGTTAAAGATGCCCGTAAGGCTGATGCTGCTGTTGAAATGGCGGTAAATGGAGATTGGGAGTCGGCTCGGGAAGAGTTCGAGGAACTGCTGAGTGCAGCCGGAGAGATTCCCGGTCTGTTGAACGATCTGGCAGTTTCGGAAATGGCGGTGGGAAGCTCTGATAAGGCCGTAGCTTTCATAAGGAGGGCTCTGCACTTGCGGCCGGGTTCTCTCAGGCTTACCGACACCATGAAACTCCTGGAGGAACGATTCGGCCTCACCGATCAGATACCAGTTCCTCTGAAACTGTCGCCAGCGGTTTTTTTTATCATTTGGCTGTTGGCGATGAATGTCTTTTTCCTGTCCCTCACCTGGTTGATGTTCCGGCGGAATGCAAGGGATGTAATCTTCTTTGTATCTGCCATGTTCGTGCTCTGTGCTTCCAGTATCGCGATAGCCTATATGGATAAACTATGGAATCAGCCGACAGCTGTTGTGAAAGAGAATTCTGAACCGCTTCGTAAAATCCCCGGCCCCCTGGCTAGCGATTGGATACAGCTGCCCGGAGGGTCGGCTGTAAGTGTGACGGCTTTTGAGGGTGATGACTATCTTGTACGTACAGGATACGGATTGGAAGGCTGGCTTCCCCGTTCTTCCCTTATACTTGTAACGGAGGCACTCGGTGGATTTTGATTCCATTCTCAATAAGTGGGAGAA
This sequence comes from Spirochaeta sp., assembly GCA_030590585.1. Next base: position 12,077 of record JAUUYD010000015.1, on the reverse strand, counting down.
CCGGAAAGATCGAAATTACATTTCCGAAGAAAAAGGCTCATCATCATCAGAATCATCCGGTGACTGGCTGGAAGCCTACCCACCCGGTGCTGATGTTGTAGCGGAGAAAGACTCAGAAGATATATCCCCGGTCAGTGAAGGGCGGTCAATCTGGCTGCGGAGAGATTATCAGGATGTGCTGGACCTTCATGGTTTAACCGGCCGGGAAGCCACCGAAGAGATGGCCCGGTTTATACCTTCCATGCGCCGCCGGGGTCTGAGAAAAGGACTGATTATCCATGGCAAAGGCCTGCACTCACCCGAAGGATCGATTCTCATCCCTCTCGTAAGGAATTACCTTGAGATGTCGAGTGAAGTCGGTGATTTTGGACGTGCAGCCCGAAAGGACGGTGGCTCAGGAGCCACCTGGTTCCTTTTACGTCAGCGTTCCCGGTAGATGATACGGCCTCGGGTGAGATCGTAAGGGGACAGAGCGACACGAACACGGTCGCCTGGGACAATGCGGATATAGTGCTTGCGCATTTTTCCCGAAAGGTGGGCCAAAATGAGATGACCCGCTTTTAATTCAACACGAAACATGGTGTTAGGCAGGGATTCTTTAACGATACCCTCTACCTCAATGGCCTCTTCCTTCAAAAAGGGCCCTCCTTTTTTCCTCTTAATACCGTGGGTATATTATTTTACGGCATAGGTGCCCGTCAAGACCGTCATTTCATTCATTGCCAAACGGAGCGAGAGAAGTACCCTTGGGTATTTCCGAGCGAGTGCAGGCAAAGCAAGGTATGATACCCCGCCCCTAGGGGCGGAAAAGAGTTGCCAAAGGCAACTCTGGGTCCAAGGCTTACCTTAGGGTATCATACCATTCATTCTTTGTTCTTGACAAATCAGCCCCTATAGGTCAGATTAGCCCCGTTTTTCAGACGGAGTTTTTATGAACGATAAGTTCAAAGATCAGATGAAGCAGAGATTATTCGATCTCAAAGCGGAAGTTCTCACTTCTCTGATTGCCGAGAATAATGATTTCCGGGCCGCTGTTGAAGATATCGGGGTAAAAGACCTTGCGGATATGGCTTCGAATGATATTGATGCAATGACCCTTGAAGCGGTTGGCGCCAAGGATAAGCTTCGGCTCCAGAGGATTGAGTCTGCACTTGCAAGACTGGAGAACGGTAAATTCGGTGTTTGTGCCGGTTGTGGAACAAAAATCAGCAATGAACGCTTGAAAGCCATCCCCTATTCCGTGATGTGTCTGAATTGTCAGTCTTCCTCCGAGCGCCGCAGAGTTAAAGCTTAACGATAATTAATCCGAAGGGCCCTCAGCTCCGATAATAAGAGCGGGGGTTTTAAGGCTATGAGTTTCGGCGGCGTTGCCGGCAACATATCATCCTTGCAGATATCACGATTTTCCGGCACCGGTCATCGTATGTCTGTTCCCGTCAGGCCTTCACAGACGGTTTTTGCCCAGTATCGGCATATTTCCGGTACTCCGGCATCCACAGGGCAAAGTACCGTACCCTTAACCCGTGTTCAGCTTCTCAACAGTCTGATAAATAATCTTCAGAAATTAAAACGCGATCCGGGATATAAACCCGATATTACCAAGACGTCTCCAGAAAGGGCGGATGCATTGATTCAGCAGTATGCATCGGAACTCCATCAAGTCATGAAGTCAACTCCGGTGGCTTTTGGTACTTCCGGGGGAGCGTCAGGAGCCGGAATGGTTTTCAATCTAAGCGCTTAGAATCCATGGTACTGATTGCTGCGGCAATTCTTGTCGCGCTTCTTTCCTACTTCATAGTTCCGGGGCTGGGTGGTCTTCAGGCCCGTTCCCGATGGCGCCGATTCAGGGAAAGAATCAGAAACTCCGCATTGCTTCCGAAAGTTCTCTTTGATAAAGGCGGCTTTGACGGCCCGCTGGGATCTCATCGATTCATCGGCCGCATCGAGGCACTGCAGGGAAATGACTCTCTCTGGATACGGGGTGAGGGGGTTTCAGTACAGGCTCTCATGTCAGGTTCTGATATTTATATACTCCCGTCGGAAGCTGCCGGGCCTCCGGATGCCCGGACACTGCTTGAGGAGCGTCTGCCCGAAGAGAATCCCCGCACACTGTCATGGAAGCAGATGACATCCCTGCAGGAGGGGCATCAGGTATATCTGGTTGGCTTTCTTGAACGCCGGGACGGGATACTTCGAATGTATGGAAGCCCTGATGTTCCTCTTCTGACCATTCTTTATGACGGTGAGGATGTTATTCCAAGAGCTGTGTGGTCCGGGAGACAGAAAAATGAGTATTGGAACATTCTCACTCCGTGGGCATTGCTTGCAGGGTCACTGGCTCTTTTTATCATGGCTTCGGCGGTCTTCAGGACACATCAGGCGTCTCTTGCCGCACGTATTCTGCTGTTAATGGCACTTTTCCCTTTTATTCCTTTTCTCCCGCCGGGTGTTGCATTCTTTTTTATCTATCTTGCCAATTGGCGGCGGGCACGGTTTTTAAGAGCAGAACGCGACCTTCTGGGGCTTAAAGCGTATCTGCGGGCCGGGGATGCGACAGAGGAGCTGGCGGGATGGGGTGATGATATGCCCCGGAATACCGTATCTCTGATACGCAGCTGTAAACGCCGGGCATTGATATCCGAATTGATAGCCGCCATGGCCTTTCTGCTTGGATTTATTATGAATTCTCTTCTTGTTCTTCTCATTCTTAATAACGTCACCTGACTTCTGAATCCCGGAGAACTATACTGTAATTGATGAATCGATCAATGGTACGAGCAGTCCTGGTATTCCTCATCGCTGTTACCACAGCGCTCTTTCCTTCCATGCAGGCTGAAGCACAGCTGCTTTTTGAGTATAGTCATATAGAGGGCGATCAATGGCATTTGACGAGTGTTGTTGATGAAGAAGTGCTTGTTAACGGTGAATTGGTTCATAGAGCCGAGATTCTCAATAAAATTTCTGTGGAGATTCTTGATGGTACGGGGTCTGACGGCCGTTTATGGAACCGTTATCAAATTTCGGAGAAATCGAAAGAGTCAGGAATCTATAAACTGCATGGAGAATTTGAGGCAGAATACAGCCGGAATTATCTGGGTATACTTACAGATTTCAAAAACCTGTCACCGGTTCCGACAGTCAGGAACATCCCGGTATTTCCTGATAGAGTAATGAACCCCGGGGACCGTTGGAGTGCCGACGGGGTTGAATTGTTCGACTGGAATCCTCGATTTGAGATACCCGGGGTGCTGTTTATTGATTTCACCGCTGAATATGAATATATCGGACCGGTTGTGAGAGATTCAAAAGAGCTGGAAAAAATCGAAATCCGCTACAGCTACAATTGGAACCTGGAACCCTTGTCTGAGGATTTCTATTATCTTTCCCAATATTCATACTACCCGGTTGGTATTAGCGGAGATTTCCATCAGCTGATCTTCTGGGATGCGGAAGCGGGACGGAATTATGCTTCCCAGGGATGGTTTGAATACATTTACTTCTTGAGTAATGGTGAAAATCAAACTTTTCGAGGTACCACCAGGGCTAAGGCCTTCTACACCGAGCCCATGGACAAAACTGCCCTGATGAAGGAAATTGAAGAGCTTGCCGATGATAATATCACGGTTGCAGTTACCGATGTCGGTGTCAGTGTTTCATTGGAGGATATCCATTTTGTACCTGATGAACCGCAAATGCTTCCCGGTGAAGAAACCAGGCTCAATGATATTTCCGAAATCCTGTCCAGGTATCCCGGCAGGGATGTTCTGATTATCGGGCATACAGCCATGGTGAATCCCGGGAGTGACGGGCAGTTACTGTCAGAGCAGAGAGCTGCTGCAGTTGCACAATATTTTATTGAAAGCGGAGTCAGGCAGGAAACCCAGGTGATAATCCGGGGAATGGGATATAAAGAGCCGGTGGGAGATAACTCCACCGAGGAAGGCCGAAAGAAAAACAGAAGGGTGGAAATTATCATCCTGGAGAATTGATATGAGTGATCGTGGGGAAATGAACAGAAAGATTTCGGCAAGGGATAACACTATTGCCGCTGAACGGGAACAGGAAAACATTGTTCTTGCCAATCTGGGCCAATCTGTTTTTGATTCGGAACCGGCAGATGTCGGGGTCCTTGAAAAGAACAGGAAGATTATAATCGGGATTTCGGATGAGATTCAGAATCTGGAAAAATCTCTTCGGAAGCTGTTGGCCGATGATGAGAAGCGCTCTGTTATTCAGGAAGAACAGAAATCCCTTAAAGTGGAACTCCGTAACATGAAAAATAAGGAGGAACCACTTCTCGAGGAATTGGGCCGAACTTCATGGGAGCTGTGGAAATCAGGCAGGACAATCGACGAAGGACTGGAAGAGGCCCTTTCTGATCTGATAAGAGCGGAGGAGCGTCTTCATGCTGCCGAAGATGCGGAACTGCGAAGTGGAAATAACAGCGGCAGCAGAGCCGCAAAGTTTATTTTAAAAGGAAAAGCTTTGTTACTGGCGGGACGAAGGAAAACAGCCTCATCAGCGTTGGAACGTCTTTGGGAACGTGCCGGCCGGAATCTTTGTGAATCGATTCCTCCTGAAGCCTTTTCCGATACCCCGGCAGCCGTTTCAGCTTCGGCCCTGAAAGTCTTAAGTGACCGCCGGGATGAAATCTCCCGGCGCACAGCCGCCCTGACAGAAGACTTCAAAGCTCTTGATTCCAGCATGAGTGAGATACCGGGTAAGGGTAGTGTCAGGAAACGGGTGGGCTGGATTGAGAATTCCCTGGAGCTCAGTCAGAATGAACTCGATGTTGCTTTCAGGGCTTTGGGAAAAACCTGGCTTGAGAATAATTCCGGCAGGAAATCTTCAAATACTGCAGTTGAGCAGCATAAAAAGGAATGGACTGCGTTAAACAGGCGAATAACGACTCTTGAGGATGAACAGAATGCAATTTCGGCTCATCGTGAGTTCATGGAATCTGAAGAATCCAGAGATTTTAAGGCCGGACAGGTATCCAAACTGGAAGAAGACTTAAAAAGCCGTCAAATCGTATTAAAGGGTTTAAAAAAAGAATTGACGGCAATTGAGAAAAAACTGGCCGATCAGAAAGAGAAACTTCCTCCCATGCCGGAAGATATTCAGACGTGAAAATATTGCCGTAATCTTTGCCTCCTGGATGGCCGGTGATGCAGATAAAGAAGCATTACCGAAATCGGCAGCAGGGTGGATGCGACAACGATAGACCATCCGGGCCGCATGGAACCGCCCATCCATGAATTGATGAGAATGTCTGTTACTCCGGATAAAACCACTATGGCCTGAAGAATCCATCCGGCCAGGTTTCCGCCGATTTTCCCTGCCCTAATTGTCAAGGCAGTGACTCCGGAGGTCAACAATCCGGCAATCAGTAAAATTGGAATGCCAATGGGCAGTATCCAGCCGGCATCCGCAGAAAGCAGTCCGATCGCTGCCTGTGCTCCCATTGCAACAATGGTAATTGACGCGATGAGCAGATAGGGCTTTCGATTGAAAATCAGAGGTATCAATGCCCACATCCATGCGGCGCCCAGGGATACAAGTACAAAAAGCGACCAGCTCAGGCTTCTGGATACAAACCAGTCAACTGTAAGGACTATGGATGCCGGGATAAGGAATCCGAGGGTTGTCAGTGTTCTTGCAAGGGCCTTTCTCTCATCGCTGCTCATGGGAGGAGCCGAAGGAAGCGGAGCCTCTTCACCTGGCCATGGCGATCCGTCATCCATAGGAAGCTTCTGAATCGGCGCATCACAAAGAGGGCAATTTTCAACATCAGGATCAACTTCAACCCCGCATCTTGAGCAATACATCAGCCTGATACCTCCTGACACATTAGCTGTAATTCATATCGTAGGATACTAATTACTCTCCACCTTAACCGGAATCCCGAGATCAATCAGCCTTCTGAAAACATACAGCTCTGATATCGCCGGACGAACAAGTCTTCCGAAACTCAAGTGGACATTGTTATTCCACCCTATCATCGAAGCTTTCACTTTCTCTCCCCCGGCAGGCGGGGGGATAAAATCAAAACGCCTTATATACGGCGTCAGGTGACGGGGCATGTCGATGTTTCCAAGATTACTCAGGCCGCTTGTGTAGTTTTTTTCCGTATATGATGAGTAGATGGTGGGAATTATCAGATTTTTTATGGATAACGGCATAATCCGGACGAAAGGATTCATTTCTCCCCGGACATTTCGGGCCATTCTCCCGGCCAGCTGATGCCGGTCAGTTTCATACTGCATGTAGCTCTTCGTTCTGTTGAGAATTTCCTCGAAACTCCATTCTCCCAGGCGTGGATCGATTTCGGGTTCGATACTGATAAAGAAATTTCTCAACGTGGGGGATGGCCAGAATCGCCGCAGATTTACCGGAATATTGAGGCGGACCGGTGCAATAACTTTCTTTCGTAAACTTGAGGGCAAATCAAGAAGCAGGGACTGATATGAATCAAGCATCACGGCAATCATGAAATCGCTGACATGAACTCCATGCTCACGGGCCCGGCTTCTTAGAATATCTCCGGGAATTATACCTGTAGTCACTTTATAAAACCCCGGACGTTCAAGGGATAGAGGCAGTCTGAATGCCGGATCGAGTCGGGGAGGTGAAGGCAGGTTCGGATTACCGAAACGTTTGAAGGCATCGTCAGCTTCACCGATACGGGCCCCTTCTCCCGGAACGGGAATACTGCCGCAGTCCTCTCTCGGGACCCCTTCAGTGTGGAGATACTCCGCCAGAAGTGCTTTTAAGAATATCATTGCTCCGGTTCCATCAGAGAGCAGATGGGAAAATTCCACAGCGATTCTGTTGCGCCAGCATCTTACTCTGAATGGAAAGATGCCCCGGCGGTGTATGGGAAAGCGCATACACGGATACCGTGAATCACGTTCCAGCTGTACCTTATGCTGAGAGGAGTCCAGAGAGTACCAGAAAACTCCTCTTTTAAGATGTACCGAAAAATAGGGAAACCGCGGCATGAGGCTGGTCAGGGCTTCCTGGAGATGCCTGACATGGACGGGGGCAGAGAGGTCTGCCGAGAGCCGGAAAACGGTAGTTCTTCGGGAACTGCTTATCGCAGGGTAGAGTTTTCCGGCGTTGTCCAGTCGGTACCATGACGGCATGAGCTGAAGATAGCCTTCTCAGGCAGGGCGGGGCAAGTCTCTGGACGGAAATGCCTCGTCCGGGATAGGGTCGGACCATGAATCCGCCATTCCTCCTTTTCGATCTGGACAACACACTCTACCCCTCATCATCAGGAGTCTTACAGGAGATGAACCGGCGCATTGGAATCTTCTGTGCCGAATACTTCGGTATTGACCTGGATGAGGCCAATGACATGCGCCGGGGTAAGCATGTTATTTTTGGAACCACACTTCAATGGCTTCGTGTCTGTCATGGATTGAAGGAACCCGAAGCTTATATTCAGGCGATTCACCCGGTAGATATTGAGTCGTTTGTTATTCCGAATCCCAGGCTGCGCTCGTTTTTAACCCGGCTTCCCGGTGATTATGTCATGCTCACCAATTCACCATTGGAGCATGCCCTCAGGACGCTCAAAGCCCTTGATCTGGATGATCTATTTCCCCGAATCTGGGATCTTCGGCGAATGGGTTACAGGGGTAAACCCCATCGCGAGGCTTATGACAGGGTTTTGGGTGACCTCGGGCTCAGGGCCGATGAAGCACTTCTGATTGATGACAACGAGGCCAATATTGAAGGTTTCAGAAGTCTGGGCGGAAGGGTTCTGCCGGTAGGAAACCTGCCGGTATCAGAATGGACAAATAAACTCTCAGGGCTCATCGGGGCCTGATAATGGATTCTCCCTCACGTCTGATTAGATTCGGATTGCTTTATGCTGCTATTTTCGGAGCAATCGCGGTTATCTATCCGTTTATTCCCATCTATTTCAGCCTTCGGGGTTTTTCTCCGTCACGGATCGGCCTGCTGCTGGGAGCCATGGAAGTATCAGCAATTATTGCACCTTTTGTTGTCTCCAGAATTGCCGATCAAACCGGCCGGTTCCGCACTGTAATAGCTGTTTGTGTGCTGCTTGGGGGAATCAGTCTTGTCATTCTGCATCAGCTGACAGTATTTACAGCTGTGATTGCCGGATCCCTGGCTCTGGGTTTTTTTATGAAGCCGGTTGTATCCCTTGCAGATGCCCTCACCGGGCGGTGTCTGGCCGATTCGTCCAGGAACTACGGCCGGGTTAGAGTCTGGGGAACGGTGAGCTTTATTATTATTTCTCTGGCTCTGCAGTTAACCGGAGTTTTTGAGAGTGGCGGATATCAGCGAATTTATCAGGCCCTGTTGATTGCCATGATCTTTCAGATACTCTCGGTTCCCATCGTCCCGGGAGCTCCCGTCCATAAGGATTCTGAAAGCGACAGTATCATTACCGGACTAACCCGCCATCCCGGGTTTCCAAGGGGATTCGTCTCTTTTCTTCTTGTATGTTTTATCGGGAATATCGGTTACGCGGTTTATCAGTCCTTCGGTTCTCTGTATTTCTCTGAAATTGCAGGAGTATCATGGGTGAGCGGTTTAATCGCATTGGCAGCTGTCTCCGAGATTCCAGCGATGATTTTCGGCGGCCGTGTTATAAAGAGACTCGGTCATCGTCGAATGTTATCCATCGCTTTTGGGGCTGGAATACTCAGACTGCTGATACTCTCTCTTTTTCCCTCAATAATTCCCATCGCTGTTTCTCAGCTTACCCACGCGTTCACTTACGGGTTTTTTCTGTTAACCGGTGTTGACTGGGTGAACCGTACAATCCCGGCGAATCAGCGGGCCCTGGGAATGGGACTCTTCATGTCAATCTCATTCAGTGGTTCTCTGCTGGTTGGAAGCATCCTGGGTGGTTTCCTGCTTGAATCCGGCGGTTTCCCAATGCTGTTCGGTACGGCTGTGTTTTTTCCGGTAGTCGCTCTTCTATGGCTCTGGCTGGATAAGCGCTTCAAAAATGGACATTCTCTCGACGATACGCTCTGAATCCGTTACCTTTTTTTTATGACAAAAAAACCCCTGCCGGGTGATAACCCGAAAACCATGTACAAAGAACGTAATCTCGACCGTATTCACCGTTTTCTGATGGCCGGCGATACTGTTCGGGGATATCTGCTGCGGGGTAACAGGGTTGTTCGGGAGATGAAAGCCAATCATTCACTGGGACCTCTGGAAACCCATCTGATTGGTCAGGCTTCCCTGGGAGCACTTCTTATGGCCGCTAATTTGAAAGATGAAGGGCGTATACGCCTGCAGTGGGAATGCGGCGGGCCAGTCGGCGGTATCAGTGTAGAAGCTGATACACACGGGGCAGTTCGCGGCTATCTTCAGAATGTTCCCGTTACAATGGAAGAGGGGCCTGATGGATTACTTCCCGATCTTTTTGGGCCCGGATTTCTTACAGTCACGAGGTTGTTTGAAGGAAGGGCCGAGCCCCGGACCAGTACGGTGGCCCTGCAGCACGGCACTATTGCCAAGGATCTTACCGCCTATCATCTGGAAAGTGAGCAGGCCCCAACAGCCATGGCGCTGAGTGTGGCTTTCAGTGAAGATGGTGAACCGACTGGAGCCGGCGGTTTATTTCTCCAAGCTCTGCCCGGTGCTCCTGAAGAGGTAATTGCAGGCCTGGAGAGCACTATGGAACATCTGCCGTCGCTGGGTGAAGTTTTCGCTGCCGGAAAAGATGCTGAAGCCCTGATTCTTGATCTATTTGCCGCGCAGGCTCCAAGGTTCATCGATTCAAAGCGTGTGGAGTTCTTCTGCCCCTGTGACAGCGGTATGTTCGAACGTTATATGAAAGGTCTATCTGAAAATGACCGTATTGATATTCGTGATAATGGGCCCTTCCCTTTGGAAATTATCTGTCAGAACTGTTCTTCAGTGTATCATTTTGAAGAAAGTGTTATCAGGAAGCTCTTAAGCTGACTACTGATAAAAAACCCGGCGCTGGACAGCACTCCCTGCCGGAGTGATAATATCCGGGGAGTATTATTAAGTGCGGGAAATTGAACAAGCAACCAATCCGGAGTCCTTGAGAATCCTTTTAGAACCCGGAAAGGGTAGAAGAGCCCTCAGATCAGCTCCCCTGAGCATAGGTAAATCACCCTATTGGTGGGCTGCCGCACGCATCCTGAAAGCTGAAAATAAAATAAGTGAGGCGGTTGTTTTGCTCCAGGGGCCTCAAGGCGAACCCAGGCGTCTGGGTGTTATAGAAGCAGCTTTACTCTCGGGAGGACTCAGCGACGCCGATGAGGTGTTGGATGCCGTTAAAGATCTGGTTGAGTGTGAAGATGATGATGAAGGATCTGCTGCAGCAAAGAGTTTCCTGGCCGGTTGGATTTGTGCCGATGTCGTCGGCCGCTGTCTGAAGGATTCCGGTAACGGTTGATTATGCTCATTGACAAAAAACCTGCAGAAGTCTGGGTGGAGCTTCATTACCGTTACAAAGGTGAGATATTTCAGTTTAACCTTCCCTTGCCGCAGGGCGGTAAGTTCCTTGATGGATTGAGGGTGGATTTTGATAGAACTGACCTTCCCGGAGGCCGGCGCTTCACGATTATCATGGAACCCCTCGGCGAGGTGGAGCTGATCAGGTTTGAGTTAACCGGGCATCTGATTTATGGAGATGATATCAGGAATGTCTTTGTAAACGGTTATCAATCCTGGACCGGAAGCAGGGAAAGGTCTCCCGGAGAGCGGATCTCCGCACTGAACTGGCCGGGTAACGTACTGTCCCTCCAGAAATTCGGAGATTCCCATGTGTATAACTACTCTGAAAAAAAGGGCAGGTTTCATGGTTATTCCTATGCTTATCTCCGTTATCCCGACCGTTTGTTTTTTGCCGGCAGTCTGGACGAACGCGCCGGTTACACCATTATCGGAACCGACCTTCGCCATGATTTATTTTCCATCACAAAAGATGTTGCCGGCCTTCGCCTGAACGATCGGAGGCTTATTCTTGATTTGGTATTACTTGAGGGTTCGGAAGATGATGTATTCAGCCGTTATATGGAACTTCGCAGTGAAGCAGCTGAGGCAACGGGTAATCCAAAGCCCGTAAAACCCGGGGTGAGAGCTGCCGCATGGTCCAGCCGGCATGGGGATTACCGGTCAATTGATGAGGTGAAAATTCGTCGAAATCTCGCCGAATTTCGTGATCGGAGAATCCCCTTGAAGTATTTCATTATCGATGACGGGTGGGAGTCTGCTTTAGGAAATTGGGAGACCCCCTCCTCAGGTTTTCCCTCAGGACTGTCTTCTTTAGCAACAGAAATAAAGGGAAGCGGATACACTCCGGGTATCTGGTTCGCCCCATTTGTAGTCGGGAATGATTCAGTTGTATATCAGAATCGAAAAAACTGGCTTGCCAGGGAAGCTGGAAAACGGGTGAAACCGGCCGGCTGGCTTCCGTCTCATGGAGGAACCTTCTACGCTTTGGATCTCTCCCGGAATGATGTTCGAAAATACATAGAAGAGAGTATCAGGCGGTTTCGTGATGAATGGGGATATTCTCTGATAAAAATGGATTTTCTATATGCGGCGGCCCTCTATCCAAACGAGGGGCAGAGCCGGGGGGAGGCCATGAACCTGGCAATGGATTTTCTTCATTCCCTGAAAGGTGATGCAATATATCTGTTGAACAGTGTGCCTCTTGAGAGTGCCTTCGGAAGAGCGGAATACTGCCGGGTTGCTGCAAATACAACCCCTTTCTGGGAGCATCGTTTTACAAGAAATATTCATTGCCGGGAGCGTTTTTCAACTCTGAACAACCTTCGGTCGACTGTCGGAAGAAGACAGCTGAATGGAAGGGTTTTCTCCAACGATACCGATTCCTTTCATCTGAAAGGCGGCAGGAACTCCATGGAGCCATCCAGAAGATACACACAGCTTCTCATCCATTCCCTTCTGGGTAATCTGATTACCACTTCAGATAGAATCGATGATTATGATGAAGATGAGCTGAAAACTTACCTGTCACTTTTTCCGCTGGTTCAACCGGAAATTGATGATGTTACAGAATCCAGGCGGACTGTCACCATCAGATA
>JAUUYD010000263.1 GCA_030590585.1 Spirochaeta sp. | reverse complement strand
ATCTCTGAATCAGTTACATTCAAGGGCCCCATACTCTGAGTCCCGCTGAGTACCAGCTCATACTGGTCTATGGAATCCAGATATCCCGCGGGCAGTGCGGATCGCTGGGAAGAGGAAACTGTCAGGCTTATCTGCAAGGAACCCGAAGCAGATAGATTTGTCTGCATGGAAGCTCCACTCATCACCGGGTTGGAGCAGGATACTGCCGGTATCAGAATCAACACTGATGAGAATATCAGTAAACCAATTGATTTCCATATTAATTTCCATGACGAATACATAAGCCTCTCCTCACTGGAAATCCGATGGGCGGTTTCCGGGCAAGTTCTATACTTAAATATATCGGTTCAATAGCGGGAAATACCGTCAACCTCAACATAGAAATAATGAAACCGTGAATAAGTTTGCTCTAAACTCCGATTTCAACACTATTTCAGAAGAATTTCGACAATCTCCGGAAGATTGTCGATTCCAGAAAGCTTTCAAACGGAATGATAATTCATGTTCATACAGGGTAGTCCCAAAAATCCTCGATGGTTGAGGCTACCCCGCCGAAGGAGACTTCTTTTGAACGAATCAGTCCTTTCGATGAAGGGTATCCATAAGCGCTTCATGGGAGTTCATGCCCTGAAAAGTGTAGATTTCGAACTCAAAACCGGAGAAATCCATGCTCTGGTGGGAGAGAATGGAGCCGGGAAATCCACCATGATGAAGGTGCTCACCGGCATTTATGAGAAGGATTCCGGAGAGATTCAATATCAGGGGAAGCTCTTTCATCCCCACAATCCCAAGCAGGCTTTATCCGCAGGAATCGGTATCATTCATCAGGAACTCAACATGATGGAGCACCTTACCGTAGCCCAGAATATCTATATCGGCCGGGAAACCATGAAAAGCGGTGGATTGTTCCTTGACGACAAAGGACAAAACCGGCGGGCCGAAGAACTCTTCAAGCATCTGAAAATGAACATCGATCCCTCAGAAACTCTGAGTCGCCTCACTGTCGGAAAGCAGCAGATGGTAGAAATTGCCAAGGCTGTATCCCACGATCTTAAAATTCTCATCCTGGATGAACCCACAGCAGCCCTGACAGAAGTGGAAATTGAAGAACTTTTCACAATTATGAGAGACCTCGCTTCCAAAGGTGTGGCGATGATTTACATCTCCCACAGAATGGATGAAATCGGGCAGATTACCGACCGGGTAACAGTTATGCGGGACGGTGAATATGTCGGAACCAACGAGACATCAAAAATTACCAAAGAAGATATCATCAACATGATGGTTGGCCGGGTTATCTATGAGAAACCAAAAGAAAAAAGCAATGTCTCTGATGATGCTGAAGTAGTGCTGGAGGTGAGCAAGCTGAACGCGGGAAAGCTGGTAAAAGATGTCAGCTTCAAACTCCATCAGGGAGAAATTCTCGGATTCGCAGGCCTGATGGGTGCCGGTCGCACCGAAACAGCCCGTGCCATCTTCGGTGCCGACGAGATTCAAAGCGGCACCATCAAAGTGAAAGGTGTACCTGTTAAAATCACCGATCCCATGGTTGCCGTCGCCCATGGAATCGGATACCTGTCTGAAGACCGCAAGCGATATGGTCTGGCAACAGGCCTGAGTGTCATTGAAAACTTACTGATGGCCTCCTACAACAAATACGAGACCGGCCTCTTTATTCATGCAGGAAAAATAAGGGCCATAACCGAAGAATATGTGAATAAACTGAGTATTAAAACCCCTACCATCGACCAGCTGCTCAATAATCTCTCCGGCGGTAATCAGCAGAAAGTCGTTATTGCCAAGTGGCTGATTAACGACGCGCAGATTCTTATTTTTGATGAACCGACCCGGGGAATCGATGTCGGTGCAAAGAGTGAAATATACACATTGATGAACGAATTGGCCGCTCAGGGGAAATCAATAATCATGATCTCCTCAGAACTTCCGGAAGTACTTCGAATGAGCGACCGCATTATAGTGATGTGCGAAGGACGTGTAACCGGAGAACTGGACATTGAAGGAACCAGCCAGGAAGAGGTTATGAAGTACGCAACAATGAGGGAGAACGTATGAGCGATATCGGCAATAATAAAAAAATGGGCGACAGAATACGGGAGATTGGGATCCAGAGATTCCTGGCTCCCGCGGCCCTGGTTATTCTGTACATATTTTTCGGTATCTTCGGGAGAAACTTCTTTTCATTCACCTCGCTTGTGAACATCCTCGATGCCTCCTACTACATCGGATTCATCGCAATAGGCGTCACCTTCGTGATAATCACCGGCGGTATAGATCTTTCAGTCGGTACTGTCATGATGTGCGCCGCAATTATCGGAGGCACCGCTTACAAAAGCTGGGGATGGCCCATGTGGCTGTCTCTGATTCTTATTATGGTTGTTGCTACAGCCTTCGGTTACTTCAACGGAATCATGGTATCCCGGCTGAAACTCCCTCCATTCATAGCTACCCTTGGAACCATGATGATCTCCATGGGTATCGGCTCAATCGTCTCCAACGTTCGTAGTGCAACCTATCCCACCCGATCCGAAGCCGACGGCTGGTTCAAGAGCATCTTCAAATATCTCGGAGATGACGGATTAACCATTCCCACCGGGTTCATTGTACTTTTCATCACCGCTGTGATTGCATATCTGATACTCACGAAAACCAAGATGGGCCGTTACATATTTGCCGTAGGTTCCAACAAAGAGGCCGCCAGACTCTCCGGGGTTGACGTACAAAAATGGGAAATGATGGCATATGTCATCAGCGGTCTGACAGCCGGGATCGGCGGCATCGCTTTCGCCGCGGTCTACACCACTGTAATGCCCGCCCAGGGACAGGGCTTTGAGCTCTACGCCATCGCCGGTGCCGTTATCGGCGGTACATCCCTGTCCGGTGGTGTCGGTTCGGTATTCGGTACCCTCATCGGTGTCTACATCATGAGCACCCTTCGGGTAGGGTTACCATCAATGGATCTTCAGGCTCACTTTCAGACCTTCTTTACCGGTGTTGTCGTAATCGGTGCGGTTCTGCTCGATCTCTACCGGAATAAAAGAGCCTCTGAAGTGCGTATTCTCAGCCCTGCAGATACTTACCGAAATACTCAAACCGCAAAGATTGCCCAACTGAGGGTTGAGATTTCCGGTCTGAATGGAGCTGAAGCAGAAGCAAAGAAAGGTGAGCTGACAGCCCTTCGCGCTGAGGTTAAAACAACATTCAGCCAAATGAAAAAAGAAGAGAAAACCGAGAAAAAACGTATTCTCACCGAAGAAAAAGCGGCAGAGAAGGCCTTCCATAAGGAATTGAAGGGTGGCTGAATCCTGTAGCGATATCACGCCTGTCATTGACTGGTATGTAAACGAAAAAAATCCCGGCCGTCGGCCGGGCGTAAAAATACTAAGGAGGAACGTATGAAGAAAGTTACTCTCATACTTCTCGCATTGATTCTCGTGGCTTCCACGGCTTTTGCCAATGGTGGTTCCGATTCCGGCAAGGGCGACAAGCCCTACATCGCCGTCGTCTCCAAGGGCGAACAGCACGATTTCTGGCAGCAGGTAAAACGCGGCGCCATGGATGCGGCAAAAGACTATGATGTCGATGTCACCTTTGAAGGCCCGCCATCTGAAAGCGATGTTCAGATTCAGGTTGAAATGCTCAACAATGCCATGGCAAAAGCTCCTGTAGCTATTGCTCTGGCCGCACTGAATACCACTTCTGTAGTTGATCAGCTCACCGAGCTGAAGAAAAAGGGCATTCCGGTAGTTGGATTCGACTCCGGTGTTCCAGAAGCACCCGCAGGTTCCATCGTCGCGAATGCTTCCACCGACAACTTTAACGCAGCCGGAGTGGCCGCGGAGAAGATGTTTGAAGTTATCAAGTCCGACATCGAAGCTGCTACCGCAGCCGCACCTGTGAAAATTGTTGTCCTGAATCAGGATGCTTCAGGTGAATCTCTGCTGAGCCGTGGTAAAGGATTCCGTGACACCATGGTGATGCTGATCGACAAGAACAGCTCCCTGTCCAAATCTGATATCGCAGTAGTCGGCAACCCTGCTTACATCGCCTCAGACAGCCCCACATCCGGAAAAAAAGTCTTTATCGAAATGATCGTTCCCGCATCCGCGGCCAACACCGATGCCGCCGCAGCCGCTTCAGCCATGCTGAACAAGGTTGAGGATGATAATATCCTCGGTGTGTTCTGCTCCAACGAATCCACAGTCAAGGGCCTTCTTGCCGCTACCAATGACGGTGCCGATTTGGCCACTAAGTACGATCTGGTAGTTATGGGTTTTGATGCCGGAGCTGGTCAGAAAAATGCCGTTCGAAAGGGCCTGTTCACCGGTTCCATTACCCAGGATCCCTACTCCATCGGCTATAAAGCTGTCGAGCTGTCTTACAAAGCCTGGAAAGGCGAACCTGTTTCCGATGTTGACACCGGTGCGAAATATTACACCGCCGACAACATGGACGACGCCGACATCGCTCCCCTGCTTTACGACTGACATAAGCGAAAGAAGTGACTGAGCTTGCTCAGTCATTTCCGAGCGTTGGAGGGCGCTTCCTGATTCGCAAGAATCGGGAAGCGACTGATCTACGAGT
>JAUUYD010000045.1 GCA_030590585.1 Spirochaeta sp. | reverse complement strand
TTGTGAACGGACTTGTTCTTGCCGAAGACGGAAAGAAAATGTCCAAGAGTCTGAGGAATTATACAGACCCCGGGGAAGTAATCGATCGGTTTGGAGCTGATGCCCTGCGCCTGTTTCTCATGGATTCAGCAGTCGTTAAGGCCGAAAGCCTCAGGTTTTCTGACGGTGGTGTCAGGGATGTGTTGAAGGCTGTTCTTCTTCCGCTCTGGAATGCTTACAGTTTCTATGTTACTTACGCCAATATTGATGGTATCCGCCCTTCGGAGATACCGGAAAATCCTTCCAATCCTCTTGATCGCTGGATACTTTCGGAAACCGGAAATCTTGTAAGGGCAGTTGGTGAACAGCTTGACGCATATGATATACAGAAAGCTATCGAGCCTGTTCTTGATTTTATTGATGCTTTAAACAACTGGTATATAAGGCGTTCAAGACGAAGATTCTGGAAGAGTACTCAGGAAGGTTCCAAAGATTCGGATAAATATGAAGCTTATGCAACTCTCAGAGGGGCTCTGATTACTCTTGCTCAGGTTGCAGCTCCATTTGTCCCGTTTATTTCGGATGAAATTTATCGAAATCTCAAAAATGATAACAATCCTGAATCTGTCCATCTCTGTGATTGGCCTGATGCATCCGGATTCCCCAAAGATGAGGTACTGGAAATGAAAATGGATGTTACCAGAAGAACGGTCAGCCTGGGCCGGGCTCTCCGTAATGCCCATGAACTGAAAATTCGCCAGCCCCTGAAAAGCCTTCATGTAGTAACCAGAAATAAGGAAGAGAAAGCTGTTCTAATTGAGATGGCCGATCTTCTCGCAGAAGAGCTGAACGTCAAGGAAGTACAATTCCGGGAAAATGAAGAAGATCTTGTTGAATATTCGGCAAAGGCCAATTTCAAGGTACTCGGCCGTAAACTCGGCAAGGATATGAAAGCTGCTGCTGCCCGGATAGAAGCCTTGAATCCATCTGAGATTCAAAGCCTGATGGAAGGAGCCGTTCTTTCGGTAGGGTTTGACGGCAGCCAGAGTAATGTTCTGGAAATCACTTCAGAATCGGTTGAGGTACGGCGTAGTGAGAAAGCCGGCCTCAAAGTACTCAACGAAGGTTTTCTTACTGTTGCGCTGGACCCCGAGATAACACCGGAACTTTATTCTGAAGGGTTGGTAAGGGATTTGGTCAGGGGCATACAGAGCCTGCGAAAAGACAGCGGTTTTGATGTAACTGATAGAATTTCCCTGAAGCTCGATGGTCCCGGGGAACTCCGGAATGCTGTTGCAGCTTTCAAGGATTACCTGACAGGTGAAACTCTTACCGAATCAATTGAGTGGACGAATCTACCGGAAAATGTTCCGGGTGTTACAGTTATTTCCGTCGGTGAAATTACCGTTCATGTTGAGATAGATAAAAAATGACCGGGGAGTGTGTATGAAGGGAACCAAAATATTAAAAATTCTCATCCCGGTACTTGTTATATTGATTTCTTCATGCCGCACGATTCCTGAGGGTCCTTATCCGGATATTGTCGATTGGCTGCCTCTGGAATCGGATATTATTCTGCGGATGGAGATTCCGGGAAATGAGGATCTGGCTGATTTTCTTATTTCATACATGGGATTGAATCCTGAAGATTTTTCGGATATGAAAGATAGAACGGCTCTGCTGGCTGTTGGTATTGAACTCGGGGATAGTTTACCCGGAGATACTGAGGATGAAGGTAGTTTGAATTCCTTTCAAATGAAGAACCTTCCTGTTCATATGGCTTCAATAGGTATCTGGCCGAAAAACCTGTTGGGGGCCGGTCTTGGAAAAGACTGGAAAAGGTCAGGCCTCAGCAGATATAGCTGGAGCGGACCGGATAATCTGGAAATCACAGCACTTTCAAATAACGAAATAATCCTCTCTAGAGGAAAAACCGATGTAATGCTGGAACGTTTGGAAACCAAGGCCAGTAATCCCATACTCCAACGGGCCCTTGATTTGCGTAACGGGGCGGCTTTGGCGATATGGATTACCAATCCTGATATTGTCCTTGAGGCAATGCCGATGATGCCTGCAAAGAAATCCGATGGTTCTCCGTTAATTGATATAATCGGATTGGCGCTGCGTAGGAGGGATGACGGGAATTTTGCCCTCCTGTTTAATATTTACCCTTCAGATTCCAGACTTTCCGGGGCCCTGGCTCTGGCTCTGCGTCTGGGGTTTTCCTCAAGATTCGGCATGTCTCCCAATCCTGAAGAGCGTGCCTTGTTATCCGAACTCAGTGTTGAAATCAGTACAGGAGAGGTGAGTGTTCTTTTACCGTCTGTAAGTATGGATATACTGGGAGGCTTTCTGTCGGGGTTTCATCTTATTCCGGAACTTGGTGATGGGACTTGAAAAATGATAGCTGTAGTTGATTATGATGCCGGTAATCTGACAAGTGTTGAAACTGCATTACGTTATCTTGATGCGGATTTCATTATCAGTTCGGATCCGAAAACAATATTGGAATCGGATAAGGTGATTTTTCCCGGTGTCGGAGAAGCCCGGCACGCCATGGGAATTCTATCCACCCGGGGGCTGGATGAAGCTCTCATCAGATTTGCAGCCACCGGAAAACCTCTTTTCGGGATTTGTCTGGGCTGTCAGATCCTTCAGGATTATTCCGAAGAAAGAGATACGAAATTACTGGGTCTGATACCCGGGGATGTCAAATTATTCCCTTCCGGCATGGGTATGAAGGTTCCTCAAATCGGCTGGAATACAGTAACGCATGATAATTCCCCTCTCTTTGAGGGGATCCCCCAGGATAGTTCCTTCTATTTCATACACTCCTATTATCTTTCAACAAAGCTTTCCGACGCTTGTGATTCGCCATGGATTTCCGGCAGAGCAGACTACGGAATACCTTTTGCCGCAGCAGTTCACAGAGATAATGTCTGGGCTACTCAGTTTCATCCTGAGAAAAGCGGGCCTAAGGGTTTAAAACTGCTTGAGAACTTTATACAGAGGATAGACTAGATGTTTCAGAAAAGAATCATTGTCTGCCTGGATGTACGAGATGGAAAAACAACTAAAGGCATCAAGTTCAAGGGTAATGTTGATATCGGGGATCCGGTGGAAATGGCCCTGGAATATTATCTGCAGGGAGTTGATGAGCTGGTTTTTTATGACATCACAGCATCCGCCGAACGCCGGGGCATCATGATTGAAGTTGTACGCAGGGTTGCGGAGAAAATATTCATACCCTTCTGTGTCGGCGGAGGTATTCGCAGTGTCGATGATATGAGTGCTGTCATCATGGCCGGCGCTGAAAAAGTCAGTGTGAACTCTGCCGCAGTACGAAACCCCGGGATTATAAGCCAGGGGGCTAAGCGCTATGGGTCTCAATGCATTGTACTGGGAATGGATGCCGAAGCCGATCCGGGGATGCCGTCAGGTTACGGCATTGTAATTGACGGCGGCCGGGTGAAAACCGGAAAAGACATGCTTGAGTGGGCCGGGGAAGCTGAAAGTCTCGGTGCTGGTGAAATTGTCCTGAATTCCATAGATGCTGACGGAACCCGTAACGGATATGAAATATCCGCGACTCGGATGCTGAGTGAATCAGTCGGTATACCGGTTGTTGCTTCCGGAGGTGCCGGACTGCCCCGTCATTTGACAGAAGTGCTCACCAAAGGGAAAGCCGATGCCGCACTTGTGGCCAGTATGGTACATTACGGGGATTATTCAATTGGAGCAATCAAGAGGGAACTATCGGAATCAAACGTTCCTGTACGTCTGGATTGACAGCCTCTACCGCCGGATTTTTCTCAGCTTCAGCTTTTTTGCATTTTCTGTTTGAATTTTCTGAGAGAATTCGGCAAAGAGCGTCCAGTCCTTCTTCCGTATCAAATCCGGATAAACTGATTTTTTCAATCCCTTCCGGAGTATAGAGCTTGAGACAGGGTAAATAATCTGTATCCGTATTCAGAAAACGCCTTGCGTGAATATTATCCCCGCTTGCAATGATGTGTTCATCAGTCCAATTTAACAGTTCTCTTTCAAGAATAGTGATGTCATTGCTGCCGATGAATACCAGTCTGACTGCAAGACCTCCGGGGCCATACTCTTCAGCCAGCTGTACAATTTCCCTTTTTATCAGGTTACTCGGGCCGGATTTCAAAGTGAGTACGGCAAGCAGCCGCCAGCGGTTTTCGATCCCCGAAAACAGGCGGGACAACCTGGCATCAATCGTCAGATTATCCGGGGGGAGAATGAGGGTTCCTGTTTCAGGCTGATCTTTGAGAATCATCGAGATTATTGTAAAAATAAACAGTTGATAAATCAACAGGTATTTTTTTTCATAATTGAATATTTAAAACGTACTTGCTCAGCTGGCCGAACATTTAGTATATTCCCATTGTTATGCCCACATATGATTATAAATGCCGTACCTGCGGCCACGGTTTCGAAACTATTCAGAGTATGTTTGACGATTCCCTGACATTATGTCCCGAATGCGGAAAAGATCAATTACGTCGTCTTATCAGCGGCGGCGCCGGAATCATTTTCAAGGGATCCGGGTTTTATGTGAATGATTCGCGAAATGCGTCTACCTCCACATCGAATTCAAATTCCAGTAAAGCTGATAAAACCGATACCAAGAAGTCAGAGGGCCAGAAGTCAGATACCAGTAAACCCGATGTCTCGAAATCCGGATCTTCAGAGGGCAGCAGCAAGGTCTCCGCCTGAGGGGCTCAGGGTCCAGGAGGCTGTCGGACTTAAACAATTCCGGATCGATTTTTTGTCTTTTTCCTCATTTCTGTGTTGCTCAATCGTCAAATACATAAAGTATTTTCCTCATTCACGCCTTGAACTGAGAATAAATACTTAAAAATCGCCTCGGAAGCCTCAAGTCCGACAGCCTCCTAGGGCTTGTTCCGGGCTGTGGCACCAGTCATCAATCTGCCCAGAGCATCAAATTTATAAATCACTGATTCCCCTGCGGCTTTTTCTATAAGGCTTTCCAAACCCTCAATCCCTTCATATACCAGGCGTTCAGCCATTACATCAGGTCTGGTTAGCGGCTTGTCCGGACTGAAGACAGTACAGCAATCTTCAAATGGTTCAATCGCTGTTTCAAACGTTCCGATTCTGCGTGCCAGTACTATAATCTCTTCCTTGTCCATACCGATTAACGGCCGGAATACCGGCATGTTTACCGACCCATTGGTAAAGGCAAGACTTTCCAGAGTCTGACTGGCCACCTGTCCCATAGATTCCCCGGTAACCAGAGCAGCGCAGCGGCGATTTTTTGCAATATGTTCGCCAATCTGCATCATGCACGAGCGGGTATGGAGGGTAGTTGCCGCTGCAGCCACAGATTGATTGATCTTTATCTGGCATTCGGTGAAGGGCACGGAGTACAGGATGAGTCCCTGACACCATGGTGCTATCAGAGCAGCAAGCCGTACAACCTTGTCATGGGCCTCAGATGAAGTGTAGGGCGGAGTATGGAAATGCACCGCGGTGATTTTCAATCCTCTTTTTGACATCATAAAACCGGCTACCGGTGAATCAATTCCTCCGGAGAGCAGAAGCATTCCCCTACCACCTGTACCGACAGGCAGTCCGCCGGTTCCGGTTTTTTGTCTCTGGTAGACATATCCGGCTTCTCTGAGTTCCACCTTGATAATAAAGTCCGGTTTACGCACGTCGACAGTGAGTTTCGGTAAAGCTTCCAGTAGACGTCCTCCTAATTCCCGGGCATAACCATAGCTATCCAGCGGCAGGCTTTTATCCGTGCGGCGAACCTCGAATTTAAAACGCCCGCCTATTCCCTGAGACAGACATTCCGAGGCAATCGAAATGGAGACTTCCGTAAGCTCGTCAAGTGTTTTTTTTACCTTATAAGCTCTACTGAATGCCACTATACCAGCTGTGGATTCCAGAATCCTGATAACCTCAAGCTCCGGAATCTCTGTTTCCAGATAGTAGCGCCCCCTTCGATTACTCACCTTGGACTTCAGTCCGGAGTCAGTGGAAAAAAGCTGAACTTTTTTTTGAATATTCTCATTAAGCATACGTTCGAAATATGCCCTGTTACCCTTTTTCAGTGAAATTTCACCTATTTTTATCAACCACAAGTCGCCCATGGCCGGATCATATCGAAAAAAGCTCTTTCAGTCAGCACAACCCTCAAGCAGCATTGAAGAATCCCCCGTTATTGGAATTGGAGGATGATATGTTTGCTGAAAGAACTGGAGTTTTGATACCTTTGCTTATGATTCTGGCTGCATGCAGCTGCTCCCTTCCCGAGGATAGCGGAAAAATGACTGTTATGAGCTGGAATGTACAGAATCTGTTTGATGGTATCGATGATGGAAGTGAGTATCCCGAGTTCGACCCGGGATTGGATGAGTGGAACCGAAGGCTGTATCAGCGGCGCCTGGAAAGGACAGGGGAGGTAATCTCTGCCGGAGGCCCGGGACCAGCTGATATTGTGATACTGCAGGAGTTGGAGAATCCCCGGATTCTGGATGACCTTGCTGACGGTCCCTTAAAGAGCATGGGTTACAACTGGCGTCTTGCAGTACCCGGTTACAGCATTATCCGCTGCGGGGTACTTTCCAGGTATCCAATCAGGGACGTTGAAGTTGTTGACTGCGGCAGTTACGGAATTCGTCCGTTAAGACCGGCGCTGGCATTCACCGTCGATACCCCTGCGGGCCCCTTGAAGGTTGTTGCAGTACATTGGAAATCACCCCGGGATGGGAGAGCGGCAACTGAAAGTACACGATGCAGGGAAGCCGCTTTTACCAGAGATCTTGTAGAATCCCTGTTAAAGGAAAATCCCTCAGCGGAGGTTCTCATCATCGGGGATCTGAATACACCCGGGGACGGTCTTGTCCGTCCGGCCGCTCTGGCACCCTGGTTTCCGGAAGTTGATACCGATATTGATAAAGCTGTGCTCTATCGAACCGATCTTTCTGAAGGTGCCGGGACTCATGATGGTGTTATGGTTTTTTTTGACCCGGAACCCGATGCGGCCATGGGCCCCCCCGGGACTTATCGATATCAGGATAAATGGGAGCGCCCGGATCGAGCACTGCTCAGCCGGGGCCTGATAGATCTTCCCGGCCTTGTTTTTGAATCCTGCCGAACACTTCCTGAGATTGCGGGGAACAAGTTAAATTACCCTGAGCGATGGATAACAGACTGGGAAGAGGGTTACAGCGATCACCTTCCCCTGTACCTTGTATTTCACATTGAAAGGGATGGTGATTAACAACTAAAAAACCGATTGCGTTCTTTGTGCTTAGAAACCGACGTTTCCGAATATACCCCAGGTGAGTTTGTGCTTGCTTCCTTTTGAAACAGCAATGCTATCACCCCCTTGGAAATTTCCATAACCATATGTGATGTAAGGCATTATCTGGAGGCTGCTTGTGGTATCACCGTACCTTGGGATGAAGGTTGGGGCCAGGGTGATTCTGTTTCCCAACTTTCCGGTATCTATCGAGGCTTCCAGATCGTACTCCAGCTGGATGCCGAATATAGGAGCAACCCGGAAGAGGGGGCGGAAACCGAAGGACAGGAAGTTTTTATCAAGTTCCCAACTGCGGTGTTCGTAGTGGAGTGTTGCTCTCCAGCTTATCGTCTCGCTAAGAAGAACAAAGCCCTGGAAGCCGGTAAAAAATGAATAATCTGAAATGCTGTAGTTTGCTAGAGCGGTATCAGCAAGCTGGTTGGTACCGCTTCCGAAACCGCCGCTGGCATAAAATTCTGTTTCACCTTCGAGGCCGAAAAATCCCGGGAGGTAGTATTTGGCGGTGAGGAAAGCACCGCCGCCGTAAGGGTAGGATTTCGTTAAATCTGCAATACCATCGGGAGGTTCATCAGTATCTATTGCCACATCCCCGCCGCTCTGGAATGAAGGGGCGATAATGAATGTGAACTTTCCCGGTCCAACTGGAAGCCCCCGGATAACGAAGGCCAGGGTATTCTTTCCCGGATAGGTGAAAAGGTCAGCTATATTATCGTTCGTTTCCCCTATGGGATCACCGTTGTCATAACTGTAAAGCCAGTTGATATCCATGGTGGCATTTCCGATGGTGATATTTTCCATGCCAATGCCGTTACCGTCCAGGTTGGCAATGTAGTAATCCATCATATTGAGAGCCACCTTGTCGTTGTAGCGGCGGCCCAGCCAGAAGTTCCAGCTCTTTTCCGAATATCCGAGGCGGAAAAAGGCCTCGGGAATCACAACTCCATACTCCAGATTGGAAATATTGGCCCATCCGGCGGAGAACTCCGGTATATCAAAGGCAATTCTCAGATAGGCTCCCCCCCACCATGAGGGATCGTCCCGGGGAGATTCGTAAGCCAGAAGCCACTCACTGTAGTTCCCCTCGTTCATAAATCTCATACCGTTATAGCCATTTTCAACATTCCACCAGCCGGCTCCCTCTATCATGTTGGTATGGGCATTTCGGTGGAGGCCGACACGCATGTAGGAGCCGAAGATAAAACCGTTATTGTTGAATAAAATCAGTTCACGGGCTTCATCGGGTATTATACCCGATTTTGAAGGGTTGGTATTGGAAACAATCTCCCCGGTCTCGGCAGCGAGTATCATTACGCTCAGTATCAGAAAAAAAGAAAACAGGGATATTTTTTTCATTAACATTCTCCTTACATTACATAATGTTAATGAAATACTGTTATGACTACAATTAATTAACCGGATAATCTGAATGAACCGATGAGCTCCGGAGGTTCCATCTCCCGATTGAGTATACGGAAAACCCTCTGTATTACCGGAAGTTTCAGTGAGCGGTTCTCCACCATCTGCATGGCGTATTTTGTGGCCGGAACTCCTTCAGGGAGGTAGCCGATGTCATCGATATGTTCAATCAGATCGTCGATGTTTTCATATGGTTCGATAATATTATCAAGAACAATCTGTCTGCCGAAACGACGGTTCCGGCCGTGTACCGAATGACATGTAACATCCAGATCGCCTACACCTGCAATGGAAGTGTATGTTTCGGGATGGGTGGATCCAAGGGCGGTTCCCAGAGTTTGGATTTCATTCAGACCCGCGGCAAACAGCAGTGATTCGGTGTTATCTCCCACCAGGGGTTCAATTTCTTTGAGAGCGTCGAGTATACCGAAGGCTATGGCGATGATGTTTTTGGCAGCCGCACTTACCTGAACACCGATTGTGTCCAGTGAGGGGAATACCATGACAGACGGGCTCCTCAGCAGATTTCTGAAGTACAGGGCGTTTTTCGCATCTCCTGATGCACTGATAAGTCCGGTAATTTTATCCCGGCCCATTTCCTCGGCATGGCTGGGACCGGAGATATAAACAAGATGATCTTTATAGGCCCCGGGCAGGTAGGATTCCATGGCCTCAAGGACAAACTGTATTCCCCGTTTTCCGGGTATGAATCCTTTGGTTACCGCCGCTATCAGGGGATGAGCTTCGATTATGTCTTCAAAACGCAGCAGCTGACGGAGAACGTCCATGAGATAAAGGGACGGGACGGAGAAAATCAGGGCATCTCTACCCTGGCATGCTTCTTCCAATGACGCTATCGAACACAGATTATCGGGAAGAGTTATTCCCGGGAGTCTGATTGTATTTTCCTTCTCATCTCGAATCTGTGCGGCATGGGAGTCGCTGTGGCTCCAGAGTATAACCTCATGGTTATTTCGGGCCAGGGTTCTGGCGATGGCGGTACCGTAGGCACCGGCACCCAGAACCGATACTTTTTTCAAGGTGTATCTCTCCAGCTCACCGACCAGAATATTTCATCATCCGGCACCAGAAAACGGGTGAATGAAGTTTCAAATCTGGCGGTATCGTCACCGGTCTTATGCCCCCCTGTCACTGAGGTGATTCGCCCCGGCAGGGTAATACTCATACCGATGGCGGCACGCCTGATGGCGGGAATATTTTCTTCACCAAAGGTAAATCCCAATATACCGGTTATATAAGTTTCTTCTCCTATCCCACCTGTGTGTGCCGGATTAA
>JAUUYD010000136.1 GCA_030590585.1 Spirochaeta sp. | reverse complement strand
CCCTTTGATAATTCAGTGCTGCAGAATCGTACCGACGGTTATCCCCGGCGCAGGGGGCATACTCGGGTGGATGAGTTGATAGCACGAAACATCAATGTCTGTATCGGTCATGATTCAATCATGGATCCATGGTATCCCATGGGGAAGGGCAGCATGCTTCAGGGAGCAAACCTTCTGCTGCATACCGCCCATATGAGCGGATATAATCAGATGGATGACCTCTTCGACATGATTACTGATAATTCCGCAAAGGCTATGAACCTTGATGACTACGGAATAAAAGAGGGGAATACCGCCGATCTGATTATTCTTGATGCGAAAAATGAAATGGAGGCCATTCGCCTGGAAAGTGAGTGTCTGTATGTAATCAGAAAGGGTAAGGTTGTTATGAAAACCACCCCGGCTGAAAGAATCTTCAAGCCGGGTTCGGAAAACCGAATTATTGATTTTAAACTTGAGAACAGATAAACGAGATAATCTCATTCTGGAAGTAGAGCTTGTTTCCGATTATTATGGAGAGAAGGAGACCCGAACTCTATCGTGATCAGACCAGCGGGCTTAATCATTAAATATCGTATTCTATTTGCCTCAGGGCTTCTCATTCTCACCGGATTCAGCTTACCGGGACTTTTACGTCTGAACATCACTGTTGATATACGGGATTACTTCCTTGCGGACGATCCTGTCATAGCGTCTCAAGAAGCGTATGACCGAATTTTCCCAAACCGGGATTTTGTCGGGGTACTGGTTCAGGGAGAAGATGTATTCTCTACTGAAAGTCTGGAACTGATCAGGCAGCTTGGTTTCGTTCTGGAGCAGGCACTGCCGAATGCCGGAGAGGCTGCTTCTCTTGCCGCACTTTCAGGATCTCTTACCGGGGGAGTGAAAATTATATTTGACGGTGAGAAGCTATCCTCGTCAGCTGAAGAAGTTGAAGCCTGGCGCAGCGCGGTGTCGGCCAGCCCCTTACTGAACGGGCTTTTCTTCTCATCGGATTACAAGGAAGCCTGGGTAATTCTTCCTTTATCCGGAGCTGCCGCTGAAGTGGATATTTTTGAGACGGGACGGATAGCCTGGGAAGCTGTGGAAAGTATTGACCCGGGGATTCTGAACATTACACCTGCCGGAGTTCCGATTTTCGCGTATCGGAAACAAGTAGAGTTGATGGCGGATTTGATCCGGGTGCTGATATTCGGAGCAATAGCATCTGTCCTGCTATCATCAGCAATACTCCGCAGTTTCCGTGCAGTGACGGGTACACTGTCTGTTTTTGTCTGTTCTGTAATACTCGTTCTCGGAGGACAGGGCTGGGCCGGTGTTTCTGTGGACAATGCCTTTATGGCTGTCCCCATCCTCCTGATTATGGGGGTTTCCATAGGATATGCGGTTCATGTCCATCGTTTCTTTTATCTGGGCCTCCTGTCCGAAAAATCACGAATCGAGTCGGCAGTCTCAGCTCTGAGTCAAACACTCAGACCGATATTCTTCACCGCTGTCACGACAGTGGCAGCACTTTTATCATTCCTGTTCGTGAATATCAAACCAATACAATGGGTGGGTTATACATCAGCTTTCGGCATACTTGCGGCGTTTCTGTTCAGTGTCCTTTTCTTTCCCGCGATTCTGGTTGCCGGTAAGAATACAGTTCGTAAACCGGAGAAAAAGAGAAAGGAATTGATGGAGTCGATATTCCAACGGGTTCTCGGGATGCTGGAAAAACACGAAAAAATGGTTCTACTTCTGTTTCTTCTGATTTCCACCATAGCCGTGATTGGAACTCTGAGGCTCAGAGTGGATTTTGATGCCATAAAAATGATGGGAACCAGGCTTCCTCATATGAAAGACCAGCTCCAAATTGGAGAATCGGAAATCGCCGTAGGGGAGTATCTGAATCTCGTTGTTGTATTACCCGAAGGAAGTTTTCGTAATTCCGATTCCATAATGCTTCTCGATGATCTGGAGACGCGCTTATCGGGAATTGATGGTGTTACAAGGGTTCGCTCAGTTAGCGGTGTACTCAAGGAGGTGAACTCACTTCTTCATGGAAGGCGCCCCGAATACTCAGGCCTGCCTGAGAACGGGGTTTCGCTTGAAGCTCTGATCCGCCTGCTCGACGGCATGCTGCCGGAAGAACGGCGGAATTGGGTTGACGATGACTACACTTACGCCCGACTTCTGGTAGAAATCACCGACTTTTCATCCAGGAAAATTGTAAGGATTATCGAACAGACCGAGGGTGCAGTGGATGAGGTATTCCCCGGATATGCGGAGTCCATGTTCAGCGGGAGTACCTATCTTGTTGCCCTGATGAATCAATACATCACCCGCGGACTTATAAAATCGGTAGTAACGGCATTGCTGATCATCTCCATCATTATGGTGCTGGTTTTCCGCTCTCTTCGATGGGGTTTAATCGCCATGATACCCAACGTTTTTCCGGTTCTTATTGCAGGAGGCATCCTGGGTTTAGCGGGTATACCGCTGGAGTTTGTAACTATGACAGTTGCTCCCATCATCCTCGGTTTGGCGGTAGATGATACAATTCACTTCATGTCCTACCTCAAGGAGGATATGACGTATACTCATCGTTTTGAGGTCAGTCTGCAGAGGTCGTTCAACTCTGTAGGCACTGCCATCACCGAAACAACGCTGATACTTTGCGTCACATTCCTTGTTTTCATAATTTCCCGTATCAACAGCATCAGATACATGGGCATTATTGCCGCCTCGGGTATGCTGGCGGCTTATCTGGCAGATCTCCTGGTTACTCCTATTCTGGTGCGTTATCTGATAAACCGGAGAACAAAGTGAGAAGAACTGACAGACAGATAGAAGAGTCAGAGGCCTTTTCCATACTGGAGAATGGGGAATACGGCATACTCAGCACTCTGTCTACGGATAATGTGCCATATGGTATTCCACTCAATTACAGCGTTATCGATCGAAAAGTGTATATACACTGTGCCCTGGAGGGACGCAAACTGGATAACCTGACGGCGAACCCTCAGGTTTCCTTCTGTGTTGTTATGAATACTAAGCTGCTCCCCGGGGATTTCGGATCGATGTATGAAAGCTGCATTCTTCAAGGTTCCGCCCTGGAAGTATCCGGAGATGAAAAACAGAACGCTCTGGAAGCTTTTCTACTCAAATATTCCGAAGATTTTCTTACTGAGGGAATGCGTTATATAGAGAAGCTCAAGGGTAAGACGAGGGTGTTCTGTATTTCAATTGACTCTATCACCGGAAAGGCCCGAAGGTAGCGGGTCAGAGGTCACTTATCCGGCCCCGGTGCATCCTTTTCAAATAGCTCCGAGGATGTTTTATAAGGAACTCTGGCGGATGGAACCACCTCTGATGCCGGACCTGCATGCTTGTCCTGATCGTCGAAAAAGATGTGGGCGTTAAAGGCCTTGAGTACCTGATTTTTGGACAGACCGCCGAGAAAATAGGCCTCATCAACGCTAACGCCCCAGCTTCGCAGAGTGAGAATCACACGTTCGTGAGCCGGACGGTCCCGGGCGGTTACCAGGGCAATTCGTACCAGCTGATCCTCGGAACCGGAAAGACTCTTAATCCGGGAGAGTGTTTTCAGAACCCGGCCGAAAGGGCCTTCGGGAAGCGGGATATCGGCAAACACCTTTTCATGTTCCAGAAAGGCATCCAGCCCCTGTTGTTTGAAGATGACTTCCGAATCTTCGCTGAAAAGTACCGCGTCCCCATCGAAGGCGATACGAATCTCGGCGGCATCGGGGTTGAATGCCGACGGGGGAGCGTAGAGCTGGGCCGAGGCAATTCCATGATCCACAGCATCCTGCACATCGTCCAGATTTTTAGAAAGGTAGAGATCGACACTGTAGGCTTCAAGGTAGGGTCCCAGGGGTTTCCCACCGGAGAAAGCCGCCCTTGTGATGTTCAGGTTGTAAAAGTCGATGGAGTTCATTACCCGCAAACCGGTCTGGGGATTGTTCTGGCTCATTATCACCACTTCCACCAGATGTTCACCCAGTTTTTCATTGAGTTTGAGGAAGGCTTCGATCAAGGGAAAGGCTGTTCCGGGTTCCAATATCCGCGCTTCGTTGTCTTTCTGAAATTCAGCATAGGCCTGGAGCCCTTCTTCTTCGAAAATGCTGTTTTCCATTTCCAGATCGAAGAGTGCCCGGGATGAGATTCCTATAACTAAAGTGTTACTCAGATCAGGAGGCAACGATAATCCCCTTACCTTCAATATAACGGCTCATCTCGTCTATTTGCTTGCGTTTTTTTATTCTGACCTCCCTGTCGGCGGGCCATCCGATGGTAATCAGTAATCGAGGACGATGGAATCGTGGAAGTTTCAGGGCCCTTTTCACCACCCGGGGGACGAACATGCCCAGGATGCAGGTTCCAAGGCCTTCGGCGGCGGCCTGAAGGCAGAAATTTTCAACAGCCATGCCGATATCCATCAGGGGAAAGTTCTGACCCAGGAGAAACCCGCCCCAGCGGGTGGGACGATGCCCCGGGGTTTCAATTACCGCCACCATGACAGGAGCCTGAGCCGCAAAGGGGTTTTCCTTCAGCGGGCCGAATCCGGCAGCTTTTACCAGCCGGCCTTTGATGTCTTCATCCGAGGCTACGACGAATTCCCAGGGTTGACCATTGCTGGCAGACGGGGCCAGCCGGGCCGCTTCGAGGCAGCGGTCCATTGACTCCCGGGGGATGGGGTCTGAGCGGTAGGAGCGAACACTTTGTCTGAGAGCCGACAGTTCCGTGAAGGTTTGTATGGCATTTTGCATGGGCTTATCCTATGTCTGATAGTGACTTATTGAAAGTGCTTTGTTTACGCTTGTTATTGTTGAAAAACCGCCGAAAAAAAGATGAAAAAAAATTAAAAATGTTTTGCATTTTCAGGCCTGTCGGGTTATACTCGTAATAGATAGATTGCTAAGTTGGAAGGAGGTTCATAATTACGGGACCACCTAAAGATCCGTGCCGGTAAATACCGGCACTGTAAGCGGATACGTCCGACATGAGGAGGCGCCTATCGACGAATCTATAATAACATATCGGACATTCTTTCACGGCTGATAAGCCGAAAAATAACGAGCCCGGCAGAACTTAATCCCGGGTTATAGACCGGCTTCAGGCCGGTCTTTTTTTGTGTGCGCCCGGCAGGGCGCACGCACTTGGAGCTGAGAGATCTCTGCAGGCCCGACAAGGGCTTCGGCTATTTTTTAAATTACCTCTTCTATTAAGCGATTGGGGTTTCCTCGGCAAATTCAAGCATGGCCAGGAGGTTCTCTTCAGGGCAGTCCCGGGGGATTTCGCAGCCGGCACCAACGATGAACATCGGGGCGCACTCGTCCCGGCAAACTGCCAGCTGATCCTTGATTGATTCGGGAAAACTATCCCGTACTTCCCGTACAGGATCCAGATTCCCAGCCAGTGTTGAATCATTCGGTCCGAGAACCTCCCTGATGGCTTTCAGTGAGTTCCCGTAATCAACATCAATCATATCGGCACCAAGGCCTTTCCAAGAGCTGGCCAAGCCTTCGGTAATCCCGCAGATATGGAGCCTTACCAGCCCGCCTGCATCGTGGATGGCCTCGATATAGCGCCTGGTTCTCGGGAGTGAGTATTTTGCGTAGAGTTCCGGGCCGATGAGGGATGATGCCGCGTCCCCGATTCCGATTATCTGAGCGCCCGCTTCAATCTGGGCCAGGGCGAATTCTATGGCTTGATTGGTGATGAAGTCCATCAGATCGTCGATGAAAACCGTATCATCGTAGAAATCCATCATCAGGTGGTTGATGCCTCTTAAGTCCGCGGCTTCAGCGCAGGGACCCTCCACCCAGCCTTCCACCAGGACATCGTTTCCGGCTTTTTCCGCGATGAGACGGACCGCCTCGATGCGGTTGGACATACGCTTGCCGTCTTCCGGCCGGACTGTTTTAAGTGAGGCAAGGGCGGTTTTGTCCGCCAGCAGAGCTTTGGTTTCATCCACGTATGGCGGATTGTCCTCGGGAAAGCCGATTTCAGCCCCCAGGTCGTGAGCTTCCACTCCGGGGTCGGAAATAACTGAAGCCTGGGCTGCACCGAACTTCTCGGCGACTTTGAGCTGCCCTTCGGCCATGAGGGGGGCTTCGGTGGCGTATCGTCCGTATGGGACTCCGATCTGATCGGCGGCAAACATCATGGTAATGGGCATGAAGGGAAGCTTTTCGACTTTCTGTCCGTTCATGACGGCTATGGCACGTTCTTTTCTGGTCATGTATAGATTATATTGCTGACCTCCTGTCGCCGCATCAAAAATATTGCCTTTCAATGATGCAGTATTATCTCATTCAGGTTATAATTCGATTATATCGAGGTAATTCAGTAACATGATTATCAGCATTGAGCAAATCAGTCTGAAAGCCAACCAATCGTTCCAGGCCTACGAGTATTTTTTTTCACAGCAGGATCAGCCTTTTCATACCCACGATGAGTTTGAGCTGGCAACAGTAAGCGAGGCCGGGGGTGTTGTTTTCTGCGGGGCTGATACCTCGGTTTATTCCCCGGATGATCTTTTTCTCTTCGGTAGAAAGCTTCCCCACCGATGTATATCCCGGACTG
>JAUUYD010000485.1 GCA_030590585.1 Spirochaeta sp. | reverse complement strand
TATGGCTGCCAGCTCACCGAAGGATTGGATATTGGCAAACTCAAGGTCGGTGAATACCTTATCCGGCCTTGAGGATGTTATTGCAATAACACCGAAGACAGTTGAACCGATTTGAAGCGGCACAACTATAATTGATGATATAAACAGTGCATCATCGGCGGCTCGTGACCAGTCAATTGTATCATCATTTGAAACATCCCTGATCATAATGGCCCGGCCGTTAACAGCAGATGTCCCCAGTATTGTCTTTCCGGGCTGTATTATCCTTGAACGGAGAATAGCTTCAATATCCTCTTCCTCCGGGGCTTCAGGCAGATCCGTCACCGGGAAGGGGGGTCTGAACCGGCCGGCTGAAAGTGAAAGTATGAGCTCCCCTGAATCTCCGCCGACTTTGTACAAAGCAGCCCCGTCGGCGATGGTTTCCCGCATGGCCAGTTTGAGAAGAGTGGACTCCACCTGAGTAGAATTTAAACTTGTAACCAGTGTTTGGCCGATGTCATGCATTATGAGACGGAAAGATTCCAGCTTGGCTCCCAGGGTTCTGGTAAAGGAATTGATACTGCCGGCCAGACTGTTGAATTCATCCTGGCCTTTCATTTCGATTCTGATGGAAAAATCTCCGCCTACGACACCGGAAAGGGATTGATCCAGATATATCAGTTTTCGGCTCATACTGTTGGCAAAAAGAAAAACTCCGAAGATCGTGAAAAGGAGAGCTGCCGCCGGTACAGTTATGGCAATAATAACCTGTCTCAGTCTGTAACTCTCTGCTGCCTGGAGCATATTTATCAGGGTTAATTGGATAAGCTTCTCGAAATTGCTGAAGGCCGATTCCCGGGAAGAAATTTCTGAAATGGCATTATCCAGTTTCCTCATATACGCGTAAGGAGCATCTCCGGACTCCCGGAGCTGAGCCTGGAGGTACAGCAGTGAATCATTATTGCTGTATGGGGATTCATTACGTAAATCCAGGTAGATGGATATATCATCAATTACGAATGTTTTCTTTGTACCCTTCCAGCTGTCGGTAATAGCCGTAAACATAGCCTGCACATCCAAAGACAATCGATTGAATAAACGGTCATCCTTTATACCTGTCAGATTCTGGGACATTTCATCTTCCAGCAGTTGATAATTCAAGGTGAGATATGATGACGGCTCATTCTCTGTGAGCATGGCGATTACCGAATATTTCATACGGCCGGCTGTATCCTGGAGCATAACGGTTTTAATTTTCAGATCCTCGAATGCGATAAATCTGACAAGTGATGTTATGGATATAAATATGGAGAAAAACAGTGTGAGGCTGAGAATGATTTCTGCAAGTATGAGTTTAGGCCTTATTTTCATCAGTTATAGTATCATGACATTCGAGCCAGAGCCACGAGGCGTCTGGCGTTTTGATTGTACGGCCGTCCGTCCAAATCTCCGAAAAATTCGATCGTCCCGAATCCGGCTTCATTCAGCAATCTGCCAAGCTCTTCTGCAGAATACAATCTGTATGAGAATTCGTATTGATGCCAGCTTCCATCGACGTCCCTGAACTGCCATTTATTTCTAAGCCGGGTCCAAGCTGCTTCCGCTTCGTATTCCAGCAGTATAAGCCTGCCGTCACGTTCCATCCATGTCCGTTCTTCAAAGCCGGCTGCGGCAGTTTCTTTTCCATCCATTTCAATGAGAAACCATCCGTCTGTTTCAAGTGCGTCATGGATTCTTAAACAAACTTTCAAATCCTCATCAGGATCTTCAAAATATCCCAGGGACTGAAAGAAACTCAAAGCTCCGGAAAATGGTTTTTCTGTTGTGAAGTCCCGCATATCACAGTTGAGAAAAACCGGAGAAAACCTGGTTTTATCATTGGAGGAAAGTGTCCGGGCCGTCTCAAGATATGGTTTGTTGATATCGATTCCCGTAACCTGGAATCCTCTTCTTGCCATTTCCAGGGAGTGACGTCCGGGACCGCAGCCTACATCGAGAATCCTGCTTGCCGGGGCTGTGTCTGTTAAGCTGATTATTCCATCGACATCTTCTGATGCATTCTCCCATCGTTGAGAATCGAACATAAGAGGGCCGAATTCATTCCAGAATCGCGGATCTGACCACCATTCAGGAGTATTTTGATTATCCATTACATTCTTTATCGGACGAGGAAGCAATAAAAACTGTATTATGGCCTAATCAGAGTGTTTTCTATTGGTGTTGATCACCATGAATTGCGATACTATTAAGTATACCGGAGGCTGAAGTTCATGAAACGTGTGTTTTTTATTATTGTCCTGACAACTCTTATCCTGGCATCAACCGGAGCCCAATCCGTCCCTCCATCTGCCGGGGAATTGTCTTATGCTCTGATTTCACCCGAGTATCTGGGTGGCGGAATGCATATCACCAGAACCAATAACCCTCAGGGTGTCTTGCTGAACCCCGCATCGGCAGCCGGATTTCAACGGGTTACTCTGGATATGAACTACGCGAACCTCCAGGGACTTGGTACTACGGCTGCAGGCATGGGACATGCACTTAATCTGGCAATTTCAGTACCCACCCGCAGTGGTGTGTTCTCCGGAGGTTTGGGGTTTCTGGATACCACAGCATACTCCGGAACGGATATGGACCTTGGTATTTCCGGACGTTTGTTTTTCGCATTTTCCAAAGAGATTTATTCTGATATCTGGGTAGGTGCTGGAATTAACGGCACTCTGGGAGAACTGGATGGTACCTTTCAAGGCGGTGGAGGTTTAAGCTTCGGGTTTTTACACTTTGTCGATACATTCAAG
>JAUUYD010000071.1 GCA_030590585.1 Spirochaeta sp. | reverse complement strand
CATCCGCGATGCTCTTTGCATCGGGAACCTTCCCTGTGTTCAAATATTGAACAAAGAGTCCGCGATCGGGATCCGACCAGAGAGGTCCGTCAAAGAAATTCCCCGGACAGATGGCATTCACCTTGATTCCGTACTCCACAAGTTCCATGGCGAAGCTCTGCACCAGGCCGATTCCGCCGAATTTGCCTCCGGCATAGGCTCCGTTTTTATTGGAACCTTCCAGACCGCTTTTGGAATTGATCTGTATGATATCCGAGGTGAATGATGGTGCCGCCAGCCTCTGACGTATCATAATCGGTGAGCTTTGCTTTACCACCAGAAAGAAGGCTGAGTAATTGATCTTTGTGACAAACTCGAAGTCCGATGCCGAGAGTTCCAGAACCGATCCGGCTCTCAGGACACCGGCGTTGCTCACCAGAAGATCCAGGCCCCCGACTTCGGCGACAATGGCATCGGCCATGGCTTTCACCGAATCCTCATTGGAAACATCAACGGCTGCCGAAGAGGCGCGTTTCACACCCCCGCCATTGAGTTCATCGGCAAAGGCCTCTGCGCCCTCGGCGTTGATATCTGCCACAATCACAAAGGCGCCAGCTCCAACCAGGCCCCGGGCGATTTCAGCACCGAATCCCTGGGCGCCGCCTGTTACAAGGGCAATGCGGCCTTTTGCCGCGTCTCCCCTGCCGGCTGGTGGAAAGGGGGAAAGGCGCTCCGCCTTGCCTTTTCGGGCGCCATCGGCGGCGGCCCAGTCGGCACCGGCAAAAAAGTTGCCGAAACCGGGAACCCGCAGAGCCGCGGGCAGAGAACCGTCGTCAGCTTTCAGAGCAGCCAGGGCCTCAGAGATTTTCCGTGCAGCTTCCGCCTCGGCAGTTCTCGCAGCTGCATCATAAACCTCGGGTGAATCCGTAGCCTTGAGGTCAATTTTCAATTCGATCAGATCCGAAAAATTATCAGCATCGGAGAGTAGAATCACCGGCCCGCCCAGGGCTTCCATATAGGCAGCCCGGAGTATCGGTGTGAATGCAATTTTATTCATAAGCCCTCCTTGCGGGCTGCATCGATAATGGTTTCAGGATGAGAAGCATCCATCCGCCGGCCCATCCGGGCGTACACGTCCAGGCGAATATCAAGAGAAGCATCGGCCATGGGAGAAGCGGGGTCAAATAGACCCGGTCCGCCCCGAGAAGCCAGATGTTCATGGGCAATCAATGCCCAGGTGCGGTCGTTCAGATGGGCGAACTCAGGCAGGTTCACCTCATGGCAGCGGGAACTCTGCCGGGAGGAATTGATATCAACCCCGCTGATTTCCATCAGATTCTTATCGGCACATTTGGCCATCACCCTGGCCAGCTGTTCCTTTGTATTCCGGGGGGGCATATAGGTAACCGCCCGGAAACCGAGTTCCGGAAGAACCTCAAAAAGTTCATCCAGCCAGGAGTCTTCAAACGCTTCGGCTTTTTTATCCCCGGTGGGAGACTCACCGACATCCCCGAGATAGGGATAGCAGGGGATGGCCCCTACCCTGTCGGCCAGAGCCGTAGCTTCTTTTATCGGAGGGCATTCAGCCTTATCCGGCTGCCTGAAAAACTGAGGTACCAGAGATCCTTTAAAAAGCCCCAGAAGATCGTAGAGAAAATGAGGATTATCCGGATCGGAAAGACGTTCTATAATTGTGGGAGGAACACTCAGATCCAGGGAAGATTTCAGAACTGAAAGCAGTACTTCACCCCTTCCATATCGATCTTCCATCTTCTTCGCCAGAGCAAAAAGGATGTGTCTCTCGGTGATACTGCCGCCTTCCGTGCTCTTGGAAATCGAAACCACATCGGCATCAAAATTCAGTTCCGGCAGATCGGCTATATTCAGAATCCCGTTCAAGGTGGAAACCTGTTCCCTCATACGCTTGTTCCGGGATTCCCGGATAGGTTTGAGAAAGTCATCCACCAGATAACGGTTCTGATGAGGAATACCATGAAACACCATGTAGAGCAGGCCCAGAGAGTCAGGATTGTTGATCTTCCGGCCTTCAAGAGCAGTTCCGGCGGTATCCACACGAAGCTCGCATCCGCTTGTAATCGGCAGGCCGATACGCTTACCGGCTTCCAGCATTTCATCACAGCCGGAGACCGATTCATGGTCGATAATTCCCGCCGCATCCAGCCCGGACTTCCAGGCCCCGTATGCAGCCTCGGCGGGGGTATACGGGCTGAAAGAATATACCGAATGAATGTGATTGTTCACTTCTCCGGTCGTTTCGGAAGTGAACCCGGCGGCCTTATCGGCGGCCAGTTTCACTTCCAGGGATACCAGCCTTGCGGCGCTATCAGCCCCGTTCAGAGTACTCACACACCACCCCGGTTCTGCCGGACGATTTCACCTGTGGTCTGAACGGTACTTGGAGTATGACCTGCCAGGGGCAGGATGCGCTCATGCACCAGATCTATAATCCATTCCGGCTGGGGAAAGAATTCTTCTTCCATTTCGGCAGCAGGGGAAATCCAGTTCTTTGCTCCCATAACAACCGGAGGTGCGTCTAGGGAATCAAAACAAAGCTGGGAAAGGTTGCTGGCCACGGTGTGAAGCACGTTGCCCCGCTCCACTGCGTCGGAAGCCAATAACACCCGGCCGGTTTTCTTCACCGACTCAACCAGAATGTCGTAATTCAGAGGATTCACAAACCTCAGGTCGATCACTTCAGACTCGATGCCGTACTTCTCCTGCATTTCATCCGCGGCTTGTAAAGCGGTATAGAGAGTGGCTCCGATAGTAATGATGGTAAGATCTTTACCCTGACGTCTGACGGCAGGAACGCCCTCGGGAGTCTCATAATACCCTTCAGGAACACCGCCTTCTTCAAACTCTTCGCCGATACCGTAGAGTTTCTGGCTTTCCAGGAACACTACCGGGTCGGTACCGCTGAGGGCCAGGTTCAGCATTCCCTTGGCATCTGTGGGAGTGGCGGGAAAGAACACCTTGAGTCCGGGGATATGAGCCACAAGAGCTGTCCAGTCCTGGGAATGCTGGGCACCGTATTTGGCTCCAACAGATACCCTGAGAACCAGGGGCATTTTTAATACGCCGGCACTCATGCTCTGCCACTTGGACATCTGGTTGAACACCTCATCTCCTGCCCTTCCAAGGAAGTCGCAGTACATCAGTTCAACTACAGCCCGGCCTCCCGAGAGGGCATAACCAACACCGGCACCGACAATGGCCCCCTCGGAAATCGAGGAGTTGAAAAGCCGATGGTATGGAAGACCTTCAGTAAGGCCCCTGTAAACGGCGAAGGCGCCGCCCCAGTCACGAACATCCTCACCCCAGGAAGCCATGGTGGGATCGATGGAGTAGCGGTGAATCATAGCCTCAAAAAGTCCGTCCCGGAAGGCGAACATCTTGGCGGCGCTCACCGGTTTACCGTTCTCATCTTTTGCGGTACGGATTTTACGTTTCAGACTCTTAACCCGGGGATTATCTTCCACACTCAGGAGCATTTCAGGTTCCCGGTCGTCCATTTTCTCAATCTTCTGATTGGAAAACATCACAGTTTCAATAAAGCGACCTTCAGGCCGGGGAGAGAGATCCAGAGAAATGGATTTCTCCAGGGTTTTCATCAGTTTCTCATCTACAAGACTTCTGGTTTCGGCAATGGCTGCATCGCTTAATAAACCATTCTCTTTGAGGTAATTCTCATAACCGACAATACCGTCATTGGCCTGCCAGAGTTCCACCTCTTCCTTGGTGCGGTAGCTCATGGCATCAGAGGGGCTGTGCCCTGAGAGCCGGTAGGTAATGGTATCCAGAAGTGCCGGACCCTTACCTGCCAGAAGGAGTTTTTTCTGACGGGCTGTGGCATCGGCAACCGCCAGGGGATTGTATCCATCTACACGCTCAGCGTGCATGTTATCCGGATTCACACCGGCGCCAACCCGGGCCAGCATTCCAAAACCCATGGTTTCACCCACAGGCTGACCACCCATGCCGTAGAAGTTATTAAAGAAGTTAATCAGAACCGGAGGCGCCCCGCCCAGATCTTTATCCCAGAGGGTTTTGTAC
Source organism: Spirochaeta sp. (assembly GCA_030590585.1). The sequence continues at coordinate 4,657 of JAUUYD010000071.1, read as the reverse complement.
TGGTCCATGGCGGCCATCATCATGCCTTCCCACACCGGACCGCAGCCCATGGAGGCATCACCGATATTACCTATAACGATTCCCGGCTTCCGGTTGATCAATTTGTAAAGGGCGGCACCCACCGAAATGTCGGCACTTCCCCCGACAAGGGCGTTATTGGGCATGGAGCCGAAGGGGGGGAAGAAGGTATGCATCGATCCGCCCAGACCCCGGTTGAAACCGGTTTTCCTGGCGAAAATCTCTGCCATGGTTCCATAAAGAATGTAGTCCACAGCCAGATCGCGAATATCTCCCGAGTGCCCCTTTTCCACAACGGCAAGAATCTCACCGCCGAGGTATTCCTTCATAATGGATTCGACGGCACTCTCGTCCATGGTGACGATGGCGGCCAGGGTTTTGGCTAGAATTTCACCATGGGAACGGTGGGAACCGAAGATGAAATCCTCATGAGTCAGAGCCATGCTCTGACCGACAGCGGCAGATTCCTGACCGATGGAAAGATGAGCCGGGCCCATATGGTTGTACTCAACACCTTTGTAGGCTCCGGTCTTCTTGATGGAATCGAGAACCGATTCAAACTCCCGGATGAGGAGCATGTGGTAGTAGGCGGATTTGAGCCTGTCCTCGCCCCAGGTTTTCACCTCTTTGGCGTAATCGTTTTTATACTGGTTAACCGGAATGTCCTTGAACTTGATCTTTCCGGGCTTGCGAACCTCTTTGGGGTCGACAAATTGTGCTTTAGGCATTGTATTTCTCCTTTGTTTTTTCTTTTTCTTTTATGTTTTCGCTTCGGTTGGCCGGGGGTTTTTCACGTTGTGAACCGGCTTCTTCCGTTTATGGCCTTTCTGGTTCCAGGGGCGAGGGGCGAAGCAGCTTACCCCTCACGGCGTCAGCCCTCACCCCTCACCCCTCACCCATCACCCATCACCCCTTCCCGTACCTCAAAATTCCCAAATCGTCTCTCTGATGATTTCCGACACCGTGGGGTGCGGGAATATGACTTCTTTTATATCTTCCACTCTGAACTCCGCTTCGATCATAGCCGCGGCGCCCCAGATGATTTCCGAACAGGTTCCTCCGACGAGGTGAACCCCCAGCAGGACTCTCGTCCTGGCATCGATGATGATTTTGCCGAAGCCCGGTTCCTGTCCATATTCGGCCAGGTATCTTCCGCTGTACTGCATGGGAAGTTTCTGGATGACCACCTCCCGGCCGGCCTTTACCGCATCTGCTTCACTCATACCCACACCGGCTGCTTCAGGCAGGGTGTACACCACCGAAGGGATGGCGTTGTAGCGCATCCGGTCTTTCTTCCCCAACATGTCGGCCACTGCCACTTCACCCATGCGGTAGGCCGAATGGGCCAGAAGGCTCTTCCCGGTACAATCTCCGGCGGCCCATACCCCCGGGAGGTTGGTGCGCATCTGCTCATCCACAACCACGGCACCCCGGTTGATATCAAGGCCGATTTCTTCAAGACCCATACCGCCTGTAACCGGGCGGCGTCCCACAGACATAAGTATTACCTCACCGTCGACGGAGCCCTGACCTTCTGAATCCGTGAACGAAACAGTGTTTCCGTTAATTTTCTCCACCCGGGCACCCAGCTTGAAAGTGACATCCTTTTCCAGACGCTGGCGAAGCAGAGAGGCCACATCCGTATCCAGGGAAGGAACAATCTCAGGGAGCATCTCCACAATACTCACCTTCGTTCCCAAAGTTGAAAACAGTGAAGCAAACTCCAGACCGATTACCCCTCCGCCGATTACCACCAGGGATTCAGGGATATGTTTAATATCCAGAATATCCCGGCTGGTCATTACTGCAGGAGAATCGGCGCCGGGGATGGGGGGAATGAAAGGCATTGAACCGGTGGCGATGAGAATCTTCTCGGCGGTGTAGCTCTCGCCGTTCAGCTCGATGGAAGAGCGGCTGGTAAAACGGGCCTCCCCTTCCAGGACGGTAACCCCGTGTTTTTTCATCTTGGTTTTAACACCGCTCACCAGGGCCCGTACGGTTTTCACCTTGCGCTTATAGGCCTTGGACCAGTCCATGCTCACATTCTCAGCAGAAACACCGAAAGCGGCACTGTCTTTGGCCATGTGATAATGCTTGGCGGCGGCCAGCAGGGTTTTGGTGGGAATACAGCCCCGGTTCAGGCAGACGCCTCCGAGAACTTCCTTCTCAACCACCAGGGTTTTCAGTCCCCCGTGGCCGGCCCGTTCTGCGGCGTTGTACCCTCCCGGGCCCCCGCCGACAATAATCAGATCAAACTCGTTATTCATTGTACTTCCTATAAGGCCGCAGCCAGTTCGAGATTTCCCAGAAGAGTGCTCAGGTCTTTGAGGAATCTGGCCCCGGGAGCCCCGTCGACAGCTTGATGATCGATAGTAAGAGAGAGTCCCATTCGCTTCTCGATACCGATGCCCTCGGAGGTTTCAATCGGATAATTGTAGATGGTGTTCACACCGAGTATGGCCACCTCAGGAGTGTTGATAACCGGAGTAAAACTCTCGATACCGGAAGATCCCAGATTGGTAATGGTAAATGTTCCCCCGGAGAGTTCATCGGGATTGATATTCCCATCCCGGCATGCCGCCGAGAGGCGGTGGGTTTCAGCTGAGAGCTGAGAAAGAGAAAGCTGATCGGCAAAACGGAGTACCGGAACCATCAAACCCCTGGGTGTATCCACGGCAAAACCGAGGTGGACATGGCGGTACTGTTTGATTTCAGTTCCGTGGAAGGTGGCATTCATATCCGGGTAGCGGGTAAGAAGCCGGGCCGTTGTGAACATAATCAAATCGTTGATGGATACCTTCGAGAGGCCGAAAGCTTCGGGGGAGGCTTTGTAACCCGCCCGCCAGGAGAGCAATGAGGCGGCAGAAGTTGACGCATTCAAGGTGAGCTGGGCAGTTTCCGCCAGGGAGGCATGCATCCGCTGGGCCACCAGTTTCCGTACACCCTTCACCGGGAAGGATTCCATCGGTCCCGGGAACTCGGTTGAAACGGCAATTGCCGCCGCAGCTTCCGTGCCGGGAGCCGGGGCTGCGCCCATATCGCCCATATCGCCCATATCTGAGGCCAATACCCTGCCGCCGATACCGCTGCCTTGCAGTGGAGCGGATCCGCCGAGGCTTTGAGCCGCCGGGGTCAGGGGGGCGCGGCCTTCAAGGGCTGCTTGAACATCACGCTCGATGATACGTCCTCCCGGGCCGGTTCCCGCAGCGGGGATTCCCTGCAGGCCGGAAGAGGAGGCCAGGTTTCGGGCTCTCGGAGAGATACCGATTGCAGTTGAACCGGCAGGAACTGCCTCTGCCTGAGGTGCCGGGGTTGATACCGGAACAGCTGAAGCAGCCCCAACCGGAGAAGCCGGAGAAGCATCCCCCGCGGCTGCGTCAGAGGTCATGTTGGATATCATTCCGGAAATATCCTCACCGGCATCTCCGACGATGGCGAAGGGAACCAGAACAGGAACATCATCATCCGCTTCATAGAGATGAGCCAGAAGAGTTCCGGCAATTTCCGCTTCCACTTCTACAGTAGCTTTGTCGGTTTCCACCTCGCAGATAGCCTCGCCGACAGCAATACTGTCACCGATTTCTTTGCGCCATTCCACAATGATAACCGATTCAACGGTGTTGCCCAGTTTGGGCATTACGATTTCTTGTGCCATGTGTTGTCCTTTTATACCTGAACAATGAGGAGTTCTATCCCCAATGCCTCAATGTCATTCCTGGCCGCCTGAGGCAGGCCGGAGTCAATAACCAGAGTGTCAATTTCCTTTAACGGGATGATGCGGGCAAAACCCGCCTGTCCCCATTTGCTGGAATCCGCCAGAAGTACTGTGCGATCCGAACGCCGGTGCATGGTCCGTACGACTTCGGTAGCTTCCATCATGTGAGTTGTGAGTCCGTTTTCCAGAGAGAATCCATCGGTTCCGATGAAAGCGGTTTTTACATGGAATTGTTCCAGATGCTGCACGGCCATGGGCCCGATCATGGACTCGGCCTCAGGCCGGAAGATTCCGCCGACAAAGGTGAGATGAAGGGCCGGGTTGGATCGGGCATAAGGAAGAAGAAGAGTGGAGTCTGTTACCACCTTCACATCCCGCTTCCCCAGGAGGTATCGGCCGATAAGGGCTGTGGTTGTTCCCGCTTCTATCATAATGGTGTCTCCGTCACTGATTAAGGAAGCCGCGGTTTTTGCAATGACGGATTTTCTATCGGAGCCGGCTTTTTGCCGGGCCAGTATTGCAGGATGAAATGCGGGAAGAGCACCGCCTCGGGTACGAATGAGATAACCCTTCTCGGCAAGGGTGTCAAAATCACTTCTCACCGTAACAGAGGATACGTCCAGACGCTTACCCATCTCGCCGACACCTATGTGGGGATTCTCGATGAGCAGGTCTAATATCGTCTGTTCTCTTTCGTTAAGCAGTAACAATACCATCTCCAATGCTTTGTATTTACTTTCTTTTCACTTACTATAATGCTTCGTTGGGGTTTGTTCAAGGTTCAGGCAGCGGATATTCCAAGTTTATCATCCATATGGACCCCGTGAATAAATGGTATCATACCCCAGGGCAGAGCCCTGGACCCGGAGCCGCTCAAGCGGCTCCTGTTCCGCGGCAGAGCCGCGGGGTATTTAACCATGCTTT
>JAUUYD010000312.1 GCA_030590585.1 Spirochaeta sp. | reverse complement strand
TTATTGACCTTTTGCCCCTCGGCGGTGAGTTAATCTACTGCTCGGATGATTCCGGAGCCGTAGATGTGGTAGAAGAGATTTCTGTTAAACGGCAGGATATTGTTCTTGTACCTTACGGTGCGAGTGCTCAAGGGGCATGGAATATCACTTTTGGAGAAGCTGCAGCCGGAGAAAACCGCTTTCGGGTGAAGCTTTTTGAAAGTGAATTTCGTCTTGCAGTCCCCGGACATCATCTTGTACTGGACGCGGTTGGGGCTCTTGCTCTCAGTTATTCCCTGGTGATGGATGAATTCGGCAGTTTTAGCGAAGATACAGCTGTTTCGGCTTTAGCCGCATTTCGCGGCAGCCGCCGCAGGAGTGAGATTGTCGGTGAGGTTGGAGCTGTTCTTTTTATGGATGACTATGCCCACCACCCGACAGCCATAGCTGCGACATTGAAGGGTCTTAAGGCCTTTCATCCGGACCGGCGTCTTGTGGTGGATTTCATGCCTCATACATACAGCCGGACCGCGGCATTGCTGGAAGAGTTTGCCGGTTGTTTCACCGATGCGGATGTGCTTCTTTTACATCCGATTTATGCGTCGGCCAGGGAAAAATACAATGGCTCCATAAGCGGCCGTGTATTGTGGGAAAAAGCTTCATCCCGCAGAACGGGCCTTCAAACTTTTTTTTGTGAGACTCTGGATGAAGCCGAAAAGGAAATCTTCAGAATACTGAAGCCTGGTGATTTATTCATCACTCTTGGAGCGGGGAACAACCGGCCTCTGGGGATGCGAATTATAAAGGAGTTCTCTTGATGAACAGCATGACGGGATTCGGATACTCCGAAGGTGAAGGAGCCGGCGTTCATATGTCGGTGGAAATTAAATCACTCAATACTCGGTATCTGGATATGATTGTATCCACACCGCCGTCACTTTCTATCCTGGAAGGGCGGATACGTGAAAACCTGCAGAAATTATTTATTCGCGGCCGCCTGGAAGTCACCGTTCGTGTCAGGGATATTGAAGAGCAGTTATCGGTTACTGTCGACCGGTCGGCAGCGGCGGCATGGAAAATCGCGTTTGAAAGTCTTTCGGATATTCTGGATGGGGATCAGAGGGTTTCTCTGGATATGCTTGTACAGCAGGACGGCGTGCTCAAAGTCAGTCGTTCCCGGGATTCTGAGGCCTATTGGAATCTGCTGGAACCCATGTTAACCGATTCTGCGGTACAGGTTAGTGAAATGCGGCAGAGAGAAGGTGTGGAATTGGCCCGGGACATAAATTCTCAGCTGACTGCGATTGAAAAATCCATGGAAAAGATAAGAAAATGGGTTCCGGAAGTACGTCGTGAAGTGGAAGAAGGTTTAAGAACAAGGTTCAGGGAAATACTCGGTGATGATACGGGAGAACAACGTATTTTACTGGAAACTGCCGCCTGGATTGTTAAAACTGATATCAATGAAGAGATTGTCCGCCTGGTGACTCATATTACAGCCTTCCTTGAGGAGTCGGCTGCTCTGGGGGCAAAGGGAAAAAAACTGGACTTTCTTGCCCAGGAAATGGGGAGGGAGATTAATACTATCGGGTCTAAGAGCCCTAAAGCCGAAGTCAGCAGGGAAGTTGTAAATATGAAAGATTCCCTGGAAAAGATAAGGGAGCAGCTGCGTAATGTCGAATAACAAGGGTTTACGTATTGCCATATCCGGACGAAGCGGCTGTGGTAATACTACGGTAAGCCGCCTGCTGGCTGATCGTCTGGGTTTGAAGCTGGTAAATTTTACATTCAGAACTATAGCCGAAGAGGATGGAATCAGCTTTGAGGATGTCTGCCGCCGTGCTGAAACAAGTGATGAGGACGATCTCAGGGTTGATAAAACTCAAGTGGACCTGGCCGAAAAAACACCATCGGTTCTAGGCTCCCGTCTGGCGATCTGGATGCTCAAAGATGCTGATTTAAAGGTATTTCTCACAGGATCTCCTCAAATCAGAGCCGGTAGAATCCTGGAAAGGGAAGGCGGGACATTGGATGATCAGATTAAAGCCACCTCAATCCGGGATAAACTTGATCATAATCGATATAAAAAACTCTATGAAATTGATAATAACGACTATTCTTTAGCGGATCTGACGATAAATACAGATCGTTTTTCAGCAGATCAGGTTGCCGATATCATTGAGACTGCTGCCCGGGTTCTATAGATACCGGGGAAGCCGTCTTCCTTCTTCGATCAGTAATACCATAATGTCTTTTTACATTCCGTTGTTAACCTGCCGGTTCAAGCTTCCAGCCCATACCGGCTTTTCTGTACAAGTCTCCAGCAGTTGATTTGCCATCAGGGGTAGGGCCCAGGGACTGCATCCGCATGCCGTTGTTCCGGCTTTTATCAGAAGGTTCCGGCGGATACATACGCGCGAAAATAACACCGCTGATATAATCGTGATGGATGTAGGTGACATCTCCTTCGGGACTGATTTCCACCACCATTCCAATGTGGGTGAGTTCATCATCCGCCAGACCGTTATTATTTTTATCATAGGAGTTATCCCAGAATATTATATCTCCGGGTGCGGGCTCCTCCGGCCTGTATAGAAGATGTTTATCTTCCATATATCGGTAAATACGGGTTACACCGTTTCCGGTATACAGGGGATAAGCTGCCTGAAGGTCTATACCGGCTTTCCAGTATACGGCAGATACCACACCGCTGCAGTCCAGTTCAAAACTGCGGCTGTTACAGGACACATCATTCCTTCCTTTTGCCCAATATGCCGCATCAACCAGTCGTATCTGCATGATAGTAAGAGAACCATCCTCCTCCGGGTGTCCCTCAAATACTTTTTCTGAATTGATGCTGTTATTGTCCTGATTCATATCAGCGGTACTTGCACAGCTTGAGAAATAAAGTGCTGCCGCTGCCATGAATAAAAAGATCAGTTTGAAATCTGATAACAAAGTCATAAATCAGAGGATAAACTCCCTGGTAGACATCGACAATACCGTGTGTTACATGGAATGGGATCTGGTTTGCCCTGGGAAGGGGGTGTAATATGATTGGAACATGAAATCACGGCTGTTTTTTCCTTTCCTTCTTTTTCTACCTCAGATCTTATTATTCTCCCAAACTCCCAACCCCCAGCTCAGTGCGGCACCTTTCGATGACCGCTGGAGTATTACTACACGCTGGGATTACCGGATACGGATTGATGGCCGTTATATCGGGCATGCCAGCCGGGAACTTAGAGAGCTGTATCAAAAACAGGAAGAACTTCCTTACGGATGGGTTGTTGACGGGGATGCCAGATTGCTGGGTGCGACGAAAAAAGACGGATTCCCGGTAGCTGCCCGATTGGAAGACAGTGAATCTGTCAGTTTTATACTTGGACATAACGGAACAGTCATGAATGCGGGGAACAGTTTTCCAAGACTGAGGGGGTTTCCCACTTTTCCCGAGGGTGAAGTACTGCCTGGAGATTATTGGGAGGCTCCTCTTGATATACTTATTTCAGGTCCAAATGGTGAAAAAGCCGTATTGAATCAAATCGCATCGTACAAGTATCTCGGGAATCGGCCATACATGGACAGGGACGCAAAATATTTTGAAGTTCTCTGGGCTGTCAGATACCGAGGTTTCAACCCTGAGATTGATAGCTTTCTGAATCAGCTTGAAGGTTCACATCGAGTAAGTCTTATTGTAGACGGCAGTACAGGAGTGCCGATCATGGCCCGGGATAATTTGAGTGAACGATGGACCTGGTCTGATTCCCGGGTTGAAGAGCGAAATGGTTTTGCTCTGATATTCTGGGATGGAGTTCCTCCTCTGGATACAAGCGGTATTAAACGGGATTTTAAAGATAGATTCGGCAGTGAAGTTGTTCTAGACGAGGAAATCTCCGGCAGGAATTCGGAGCTTGGGAAATCGGAACAGGAGAATTCAGAATATTCTGAGAATATTGTAATTGTTGAAACTTCCAGGGGTTTATCAGTAACACTCAGAAATCTGCATTTTCAGCCTGATCTTGCTTTGCTGCTGCCTGAAGATGAGTTCCTGCTTGATGAACTTGCAGCCATAATTGATGACATACCTGAACGGACGATACTGGTCCGTGGACATACCGCTGATGTCGGCCGCCCCGAGGATGAACATAAGCTTTCTGAAGAGAGGGCAAAAACGATTGCGGATAAGTTGAGCCTTCGGGGAATTGATCCCCGAAGA
>JAUUYD010000256.1 GCA_030590585.1 Spirochaeta sp. | reverse complement strand
CTACATCGTTAAACCGTTCAGCCCCAAGGAGCTTGTCCTCAGGGTGGCCGCGGTACTGAAACGGACCGCCGGTCCGGCAGTTAAAAACAGAAATCTCTCATGGGCACTCGACGGTCAGAAGCTCACCACCGATGAGGATTCTCACAAAGCTACACTGGACGACGAATTACTGAAGCTCACCGCCGCCGAATGGAAGATACTCCTTTATCTCTCGTCTAACGGCGGGACTGTCGTAACCCGGGAACAGATTCTCGACCGCTGCCTGGAATACTCCTTCGAGGGCTACGACCGCACAGTGGATACCCACATCAAAAACCTCCGGTCCAAACTCGGTCTCCCGACCTGGATTGAAACCGTTCGGGGATACGGCTACCGTTTCGCCGGCGAACCGGTGTGAGGAGTCTTCGTTACAGACTGCTCCTCGTCATAATTCTGGCAATCTTCTTCAACAGCGGAATCATGGTGGTCGCCGCGTTCTGGGGCAGCGGAAAGTCCCGTCAGGAATGGCGCGTCATGGTAAGCACTCAGTCCATCCGCCGCCTGGCCGTCGTTGTGGAAGCCCTCTGGCAGAAACACGGAAAACTCACAAGCACAAACAGCCGGGAAGCCATGAACCAGATTACCCACTTCGCCGATGAACTTGCCACCTTTGCCATCTACGACGCGGATAAAACCCCGGTCTATTACTGGCGGAACCAGGCCTATCCAGGCCTCTCTCCAACCCACAGTCTGAAGCCCCAGTACGCCGTTCTCCATGATGGGAACATCATCGGATGGGTGGCCTGCCTCCCCTCGGATTTTTATTTTATCAGCACCAACAGAAGTATCGTCATACGCATGATTCAAACCCTCATTGTCGGTATGGCCATCAGTATTGCAGCCGCCTTTGCCATCTCAAACCGTATGAGCCGCAGCACCACACGGGATGCCCGTGTGCTGGCCTCACTCCTGGGGCGTCTTTCCCGGGGGGAGCGTAATATTCCATTCCCAGTGCAGAGTACAATAGAGTTTAAAACCATCGCCCGGGCCTCAGCCCGGCTCCAGGACACCCTGATAAAAGAGGAGCGGCAGCGCCGCCAATGGACCCAGGACATCGCCCACGATCTGAAAACCCCGGTAACCGCCCTTCGCGGGCAGCTCGAAGCCGTCCGGGACGGTGTGTTTGAACTCACCGAAAAGCGCTTTAAAACGTTGGAGGGCGAGTTTGCCCAGATTGACAAACTGGTGCAGGATCTCTCCCTTCTCTCCCGGGTGGAATCGCCTGAAATGATACCCGTTATCAGGAAGCTCGATGCCGCCTCTTTCCTTGAGCAGATCAACAGCCGTTTCACCCCGGTGGCCCTGGCCGCCGGTCTGAAGATTGAATGCAGCCGTACTCCAGCCGGGAAACTCACCATTTTAGCCGACCCCGATCTTCTGGCCCGGGCGGTGAACAACCTGGTGCAGAACGCCATTCAGCATACTCGAAGTGATACAGATCCTGGTATTATCACCGTTCAGTTATCAACTGAAGGCGACAGCGTTGTCGTCACCGTGGAGAATCCCGGACGCATCCCCGAATCCAACCTGCCCTACCTTTTCGAGCGTCTTTACCGGGGAGATACAGGCCGCAGTACCCAGGGTTCCGGCCTTGGACTCACCATCGTCAGGGCCGTGGCCGACAAACTCGGAGGGTCCGTCACCGCCCGAAACACAAGCAGGGGAACGGTCAGAATACGCCTGATACTCCCGCGGAGAACCTGAAAAACCCACTTAAAAGGCCTTTTTTTTCACTTTTACATCAAATGTCACAAATACATCGTATTGTACTTGACGGTTTCACCATGAGCTATGTATGCTCATAAACAGATGTACTTCACGAAGGAAACACAAAGTCCCGACAACCTTCATAAAGCACTGACTAAAAGGTGTGAAAGGTATTTGTCTTCACCGAATCTTCACAATTCCTACATATACCACACAAGAAACACACCTACTATTCGTAAAAGATGCGCCGGGTTCCGGTGCTTAAATAATTTCATTGTTCTACAGGAGAGAAAGTAGTAATGAAGAAACTTATGTTATTGGCCCTCGTGGCCCTCGTTGCCGGAGCTGCATTTGCCGAGACAGCCCCAGCTTTTAGTGGTACCTTCGAGTTTTATACCACCATGGATTTCGAAGCAAAAGACTTCAGGGCCGGATCTACAGAAGATGCATCCATCAACCTGAACGGCGTTGTTGACGAATGGAGCACAGTCGGTGCCGAATTCGCAATTACATCGGTTGCTACAGAAGATACCGCTGCAGGCGGCAGTGCTTCTGCAAATGTTTTAGGTCTGGACAGCTTCACAATGACCACCGACATCACCGGCGCCCTCGGCGTTGACGGTCCTGTTGGAGTCACCATTGAATGGGGCGCTGTTTATCACGAAGCAGCCGAATATCACGGTGTTGCCGGTTTCGAGGATCTCGACATTCTCGGTTCCACCAATACCTACCTCGGTTTTATCCTCACCCTGAACATCGTTGAGACAGTCAACCTCATTGCCCTTGTTTCACCTGGTACATATATCGGAAGCGGCTGGACATACGGTGGAGCTCCTGATGTTCTTGATGCTGTAATCACTGTGGAAGCTCAGTTCATCAGCTTGGTTGATGGCCTGGACTTCAATATCTGGTACGGAAATGATCCTCAAGCTGGTCTTGATGAGATCGGCCTGACTCTCGGCTACAGCCTTGATGCCGTTAATGTCGGTGCAGCTTTCTTCCACGATCTCGGCGCTTCCTTAACCGGTGCCGGCATCTCAGCTCAGTATGTTATGGATGTTCTTACCGCTGGTGTATCTTTCGGTGCACGTGATTTCGCTAACTTTGATGTCGCTACAGTTGGTATCAACCTGACATACCATGCAATGGATGTACTTGACATCTATGCTGCGGCTATTATTGACTTCACCGGTACATTCAAAGCTGATGCCGGTATTGATTTTTTCCTCGGTGCAGTTACATACCGCTTGGGTTATGACTACAATGGTGCAGGCTTTGCTTCTCCCGATGGAGAAGGCATGTACTTCAAGGTTTCCGGCGATTTCTAGAGTTCTTTGAACTTAAGAATTGTTAATCAGGCCCCGCTTCGGCGGGGTCTTTTTTTTATTGCTTTTTTTTAACTGGACGATATTCATTGAAGCCTGTATCGTGAGTTGTCCTTAAAAGGAGAATTCATTGAAACGGCTATATTTCACATTATCGTTACTGAGCATCATATTCCTCTCATCCTGCATCTCCCCGCCGCCGAAACTGACACAACCTGAGATTCAGGTAAAAACCGCCGACTTGACGATTACACTGGTTCCCATCAGTGAAGAAACCCTGATTGAGCGCCACGGTTCCAACAAGTATTATCCCAGAAACCCCTTTGTTGATTTTCCGGGACAGGTTCCTCCCAAGCGTTTTATTATCTTTGAGGCCAGATTTGAGACAACTGAATCCACTGTTCTGTTTGCCCTTAATGCTATAACCCCGCGAGTCGGTGAAAAAGGCGGGAAAGCGACATCCGTCGAATACCTGAGAAATCTATGGGTTGGTTATACGATAGATGATCAAAGAGGCTGGGGTCGAATACTTGAGACGACAAGGAATACCATGCTGCCCCGGGAGTTCGCTGTTACACCCGAAGAGCCGGCTGCCGCCTATCTGGTGTTTGCCAACAACTACTCCAAAGAAGGCGGAAAAGGTATGATGGTAATAGGAGTTTCAACACCCGAAGGCGATAAGGGAACCATCGAGATTCCCATGAATTTCAACACCAGCGGGGTTGAGTCGGATACCGGAGATAATACGGGTATCTTCGCGGAAGATAATTCCTGATGGAAATGTACTCGGGTATTTTTCTATTCACCGATATGCTCCAGATAACTGCTCCAATTTTTATCTAACATACTCGGATGCCAGTAATTGGTTTTATTCAGTTGCCGAAGAAACTCGATGTCCGTGAAGAGTTCACTATCCATAATGGGTATATCAATATGCCATTTCGTATCAGCACCCTTGATATAGATTGAAGCTTTTGTCTTGAAATAGCGGCTGATATGATAGCGATTGGTCAGTCGAACTGAAAGTTCTTTTGTCCCTCCGCTGCTGATTGTTGTTCTGCCTCCATCTACAAGGAATTTGGCATCAATATACGGATTGCTTTTAGTCGTGTATTTACCACTGTAATCATACCCTATTTTCGTCCGCCACATTCGAACATCCACTGAAAGCTCTTCTGCCGCAGAGGATGTCAGAATAATCAGGAACTCCCCCTCCCCAGTCTTCTCCGTACTCACAATAAACGGATCCACAGCTGCCTCGGTCCCGAATGGTATCTCCGTCTTAATAGAAGAAGAAGCACAGCCCGTAACACCGAGCAGTCCCCCAATCAACCCGAACCAGCAAATCCATTTCACAACTTTCAATTTCCCAAGCTCCGATTCTTCATTCTCCATTCTCATTATTTTTCCTTCCCCTTTTTCGCCTCCTCCCCCGCCACTGCCGGCGAAACGAGCGGCTCATCCTCCCCGTGCCCATCATCACAGCCACAGGCCTCATCCCGTCTATATGGTCCAGGATAATTTTCATGGCCACGGTAAGGGGGACAGCCAGAAACATTCCTGTGATGCCCCATATCCAGCCCCAGAACACTAAAGATACTAGGATGACAAGCGGACTCAAATCCAATTGGTCGCCCTGGAGCT
>JAUUYD010000469.1 GCA_030590585.1 Spirochaeta sp. | reverse complement strand
GATCAGAAAAAAAGCGGTAATAACCCAGATGAAAACAATGAGAACCGCGAAAACCCAATTTTTCTTAAGCTGACATGGCTCCCGTTCCGCCTTTAATCTTGCTTCATTTTTGATTTCATCGGGAATGAGTTTCAGTGAAAGGGCCACCAGAGCCGGAAGAATAATGAGGTCGTCCAGGTATCCAAGAACAGGAATGAAATCCGGTATCAGATCAATCGGGCTCAGCGCATATTCTAACGTTACGAACATTAACACCTTGGGCAGTAATCCGACTCTCGGATCGGTATAGATGAAATACAACACAATTATTTCTTTTTTAAGCCATACCACACGGGCTTCTATCTTTTGAACTGTCTTTTTGAGGTTCTTCACTTTCTGAGGATTCCAACCATGTGGATTCCGGCGCTTCTCACACGAAGTAAGAGGCCAGGCTCTTTGCCAGACGCCGCCTTGATGCTCGAATCTCATCGGAATAATCCTCTAAAAGGCCGGAAAGCCCTTTTCGCAAAGTATCATAGCCGAATTCCTTTTTGCCCACCTTGAAGTTATGCTCGGCAATCTTATCCCTATAAACCCTGTCAGTTAGGATTTTATGCATCTTAACCAGGATACTATCAGGTATTTTTATTCGGCCGTCTTCATCGTATTGATCCCGAATCTCAGGTACTTTAAAACCGGACCCCTGGATATCGGTTTTGTAAACAAGATAGGTTGTGGTGACGACGGGAACCATGCAGGATACAGCTTCAAGAAATGCATTGCCGAATCCTTCCCATACCGGCAGATAGGTGGCCAGATCCGCATGTACCAGCACATCCCTGGTGGTATAGAGCTTGCGGCCGCTTTTATCCTTCCCACGAGTGGATGCCACCCTGTCGGCTATCAGATGAAGTCGGACACCCAGACGCTCTGCATAGCCCTTGATATCATCTATATAACTGTGATCAGTCTCATCCCCCTGGTACAGGGAAACAATGAATTGAATTCTTTCTGCCAGTTCGGGATAGGCCTCCATGAACCGGCCCACCAGACGTACGGAATCTTCTATCCGTTTTCTCGGGACAATGCGTGTCGGCTGAACTATCAGAAGATCATCTGCGGAGAACCCCAATTCAGATCTTAAATCGGCATTCCACTCATCACGAACGGCCGGATTATCGAAATTCTCACAGTTTGGTACTACACGGGGATTCACCCGTTTGATGGATTTCAGGATGTGGGACGCATAAGAGGAAATTACCACATGTTCAGTTCCAATATCCGAGGGGGGCATGATGCGGTTAAGCAGCTTCTCGATATAGTTCTCGCTGAACCTGCTGCGCTCCCACCAGAAATCATGGTGATGAAAGATGGTGGCAACCCGATGCTTTGAGGCCACACGGTAAACGGCAATACCTCCAAGAAGACTCATCGGCATGGCATTGGTGTTCTCAGCAATGACAACGTCTATTTTGTTATCCTGAATAATCTCATAAAGGTGATTACCAACCTCAGCACCTGCCGTTTCGAGCTCGCTTTGTATCTCTGCCATCCTTGACTCGGTGAAGTGAGGAGGATGTTTCGACAAATAGGGAAACACAAGAGTTTCAAAATATTTCTGTTCAGCCGAATCAAAACTGATGCTTTCCAGAAGTATCTGCTTCTCTTCGGGTACGCCGTATACCGGCTGACGGTACAATCCGGCTATGGTGTAAATCTCATGACCCTGTGAATTGAGAACCTCAATCCATTTATCCGCTTCCAGGGAAACACCATCCACATCCCCGAGCTTACCGCTGACGATGGCAATACGAAAACTGTCTTTAACCATTGTTCCATCCGTGTACGGCAGCTGCCGCCTCTGAATATTGAGACAAATTATTATACACCTCGTCTTCGGCGGTCAATATGGCGGTCATTATGAAAAAAACCGGCCGCCCCGTGAAGGGCGGCCGGAAAAGGAGGAGTAAAATGAAAAGAAACTATTTCTGATACAAGGGTCTTGCCTGATACTTAGTATGCAATAAATCATGACTCTTGGGGGAGAGGGGTTCCCCGAGATAATCCTCATAAATTCGGATTATAGAGGGATTCTGATACGAACAGCGTACTGCACTCTTCTCATCATCACTGTAAATACCGGCAACCCTCTTCTGCCTGACTTCCTCATCGGTGTTATAAGGCTGCCCGCCGCCGCCGATGCATCCGCCCTTACAGGCCATCACTTCAATAAAATGATAGGGTGGTTCTTTACCGGATTCCCGGGCCTCGCGAACCTCGTCCATCAGCTGCCGAACATTGGCCATACCGTGGGCCACTGCCACCTTGAGTGTGACGTCACCGATGGGAACTTCGCCTACTCGAACCCCGTCCATACCACGGACTGCCTGGATATTCACATCACCGAGCTCTTCATCTGTTACCAGTTTGTAAGCGGTTCTAAGAGCGGCTTCCATTACACCGCCGGTCACTCCAAAAATGGTTCCCGCGCCGGAATATGCTCCGATGGGATTATCTGCTTCTTCATCCTTGAGGTTTAAAAAATCAATCCCCGCCCGCTTGATAAGCCTGGCCAGCTCCCGTGTGGTAAGTACAAGGTCCATATCGTTGTACCCCGAGGAACGCATGTTGTCATCACGGCCGATTTCGTATTTTTTGGCGGTACAGGGCATGATGGCAACCGAATAGATATCCTTTGGATCAATTCCGGCCTTCTCGGCATAGTAGGTTTTTGTGACAGCTCCCTGCATCATCATGGGACTCTTGGCTGTGGAGAAATTTGGTATCATATCCGGATAATACTTCTCCATAAAATCGGTCCATGCCGGACAGCAGGAAGTGATCTGGGGCAGGGGGCCGTCGGATTTACCGGTGAGCCTTTGAACCAGCTCTGTACCCTCTTCCATAATAGTCAGGTCGGCGGCAAAGTTTGTATCAAAAACCGCATCGGCTCCAAGCATTCTCAAGGCCGCGTAAATCTTGCCGGTCATCAGGGTGCCGGG